>HF987812.1:13217-16359 GCA_000431135.1 Clostridium sp. CAG:590 | reverse complement strand
GGTGGTTATCGGTGATGTAACCTATACAACAGCATATGAGAAAATTCTGGTGACTAAGATAACATTAGACAGCACGTCGGAAACATTAACTGTTGGTGATGATACAATATTGATAGCAACGGTAACACCGGATGATGCATTTGATACGTCCATACAATGGTCAACTAATAATGCAAAGGTTGCGACCGTAACAGATGGCACCGTAACAGCGGTAGCTGCAGGAACAGCGGAGATCACGGCAACTGCCAAAGATGGAGGCGGTGCGAAAGCAACCTGCCGGATCACGGTTTTAGCAAAAGCAACCCAGGATTCTGATCAGAAGGGTGATAAAGATCCGAAGCAGAATGATTCTGATAAGGACATGGATAATGATGAACCGGTAGATGTGGCTAAGATTACGATCACGGGTATTACCAGGAAGGTTGCACCAGGTAAGCGAATTGCACTGAAAGCAAATGTATTTCCGGCAAATGCGGATAATCGGGATGTAACCTGGTCAATCCGTAGCGCAGATAAGAAATATGCAACCGTCAACAGCAAAGGTGTTGTTTCCGTGAAGAAGAGAGCCAAAGGCAGGAAGATTGTTGTTATGGCAACTTCGGATGAGGACGATTCCATTCAGGCAGTTTACAAAATTACAGTTATGAAACAGGCTGTCAAGAAAGTGAAGCTGATCGCAAAGACTAAGAAAATTAAGGTTAAAAAGTCGACAACGATCAAAGCAGTGCTTTCACCTTCAAAAGGAATCAGTAAAGAAGTATCGTGGACTTCTTCTAATCCAAAGATTGCAACGGTAAATGCAAAAGGTAAAGTAACCGGAATCAAGAAAGGAAAAGTTAAGATTACGGCAACTGCAAAGGATGGAAGCGGCAGGAAAGCGAAGATTACGATTAAGGTAAAATAGCGAGATAAACGAATAGAATCATATCGTTACTTAGTATATTTTAAGTACAGAACAAACATTCGATTTGTTCTGTACTTTTTTTGCGTGAAATGCTATAATTACGGTCAGAATAATAGATGAGCATGAATAATAGGATTTACTTCTTTGAAATATGTGCTTATCGGCAATGTTAGGACATCGGATTTTGAGAAAGGATATACATCATGAAACAATATATTACGATCAAAGGTGCGAAGGAGCACAATTTGAAGAATATTGATATTAAGATACCAAGGAATGAGTTAGTGGTGCTGACCGGATTATCCGGTTCCGGTAAGTCATCTCTTGCATTTGATACCATTTATGCAGAGGGACAGAGAAGATATATGGAGTCGTTATCTTCTTATGCAAGACAGTTTTTAGGACAGGCAGAGAAACCGGATGTGGAGAAGATTGAAGGGTTGTCTCCGGCAATTTCTATTGATCAGAAGTCAACGAACCGCAATCCGCGATCTACCGTGGGAACGGTGACGGAGATCTATGATTACTTCCGTCTGCTGTATGCGAGAATTGGTGTTCCACATTGCCCGCAGTGTGGCAAAGAGATCAAGAAACAGACCGTTGATCAGATGGTAGATACAATCATGGAACTGCCGGAGGGAACGAAGTTTCAGCTGTTGGCACCGGTTGTCCGTGGAAGAAAGGGACGACATGAGAAGGTGCTTGCACAGGCAAAGCGGAGTGGTTATGTACGAGTGATTGTAGATGGGTCGTTATATGATCTGTCAGAGGAGATCGCACTTGATAAGAATAAGAAGCATGATGTGTCGATTGTTGTCGACCGTTTGGTTGTGAAGAAGGGAATCGAACGCCGGTTAAATGATTCCATTGAGGCAGTTATGAAGTTGGCAGAAGGTATTATGGTAGTGGATGTGATTGGTGGCCAGCCGATTAACATGAGTTCCAGCTTTTCCTGTCCGGATTGTGGAATCAGTATTGATGAGATTGAACCGAGAAGTTTTTCATTTAATAACCCGTTTGGTGCCTGTCCGACTTGTTTTGGACTTGGCTATAAGATGGAATTTGATGTGGATCTGATGATACCGGATCAGAGTATATCGATTGCAGATGGTGCGATTGCGGTACTTGGCTGGCAGTCCTGTACGGATAAGAAGTCGTATACCCGTGCCATTTTGGATGCATTGGCAAAGGAATATCATTTTGATCTGAGTACGCCATTTAATCAGTTGTCAGAAGAGGCTAGGAATGTAATTCTGTATGGAACCAACGGACATGAGGTGAAGGTATATTATAAAGGGCAGCGGGGTGAAGGTATCTATGATGTGGCATTTGAGGGCTTGATCCGTAATGTGCAGCGGCGTTATCGGGAAGTAGGATCGGATTCCATGAAGGAAGAGTATGAAAGCTTTATGACGATCACACCTTGTGATGACTGTGGAGGACAGCGTCTGAAGAGGGAGTCTCTTGCGGTGACGATTGCCGGCAAGAACATTTATGAAATCACGAAGATGTCAATTGATAAATTAGTGGAATTTCTGGACAATATGGAACTGACGGAACGGCAGCAGTTTATCGGCGGGGGAATCCTGAAGGAGGTTAAGGCGAGACTACATTTTCTTTTGGATGTGGGTCTTAATTATCTGGCATTATACCGTCCGACCGGAACGCTTTCCGGTGGCGAGGCACAGCGAATCCGTCTGGCAACACAGATCGGTTCAGGATTAGTTGGTGTGGCATATATCCTGGATGAACCAAGTATAGGTCTGCATCAGCGGGATAACGATAAGTTGATTGCTACGCTGAAACATTTGCGGGATCTGGGTAATACATTACTTGTGGTTGAACATGATGAAGATACGATGCTTGCGGCAGATCACATTGTGGATATCGGACCGGGTGCAGGCGAGCTTGGCGGTGAGGTAGTCGCGCAGGGAACGGCAGCGCAGATCATGAAGAATAAGAAGTCTATTACAGGTGCGTATCTGTCCGGCAGGATCAAGATTCCAGTGCCGACAGAGAGAAAACAGCCAACCGGATGGATTACGGTAAAAGGAGCCAGACAGAATAACCTGAAGAATATTGATGTACCATTTCCGTTAGGGGTTATGACCTGTGTAACCGGAGTATCCGGTTCCGGTAAGAGCTCCTTAGTAAATGAGATTCTTTACAAGCATTTAGCGAAAGAACTGAATCGTGCCAGAGTAAAAGCAGGCGAACATGACGGTATTGAGGGATTGG
>HF987812.1:0-13131 GCA_000431135.1 Clostridium sp. CAG:590 | reverse complement strand
CCCGGCAACCTATACGGGTGTATTTGATATGATCCGGGATCTCTTTGCGGGAACGAAGGATGCCAAGGCAAAGGGGTATAAGAAGGGAAGGTTTTCATTTAATATATCCGGTGGCCGTTGTGAAGCGTGCAGAGGTGACGGTATTATCAAGATTGAGATGCATTTCCTGCCGGATGTCTATGTTCCATGTGAGGTATGTGGAGGCAAACGATATAACCGCGAGACATTGGAAGTAACATACAAAGGAAAGAATATCTATGATGTTCTGGATATGACCGTGGATGAAGCGTGTGATTTCTTCCAAAATGTTCCGTCTATTCTTCGAAAGATTGAGACTTTGAAGGAGGTGGGACTTGGCTATATCCGGTTAGGACAACCATCGACTACACTTTCCGGCGGCGAAGCACAGCGTGTGAAACTAGCAACAGAATTGTCCCGTAGAAGTACAGGACGAACAATCTATATCTTAGATGAGCCAACAACGGGACTGCATTTTGCGGATGTGCATAAGTTAGTCGAGATTCTGCGTCGGTTATCTGAGGGCGGTAATACGGTTGTTGTTATTGAACATAATTTAGAGGTTATTAAGACAGCAGATTATATTATTGACATTGGACCGGAAGGCGGCGATCAGGGAGGAACGGTTGTAGCAGCGGGAACACCGGAAGAGATTGCGACGAATGAGAAGAGTTATACCGGACAATATTTGGATAAAATTTTGAAAAAATAATAATTTTTTAAGATGGAATAAGGAAATAAAAAGTAACGCCTCACCGGATAGTAATGCTATGCAGAATGTTTATCCGATGAGGCGTATTTACATGATGTAAATTACGATATTAAATGAAATTCTTTAAGTAATGTATTACGGTATACAGAATCTTTACATCTCTCGATTTCGTTTGCTCGACCGGCATTGATTAGATGAATCGCCAATTCTGTCATTTCGTTTGCCATTTCTTCGCGACCTTCTTCGCGACCTTCTTTGCGGCCTTCTTCACGGCCTTCTTTGAGTCCTTTTTCACGGCCTTCCTTTCGTCCCTCTTCGCGGCCTTCCGCTCGACTGTCTTCTCGCTCTAACATTAATTGTCTGTCGAATGTATAATCTAGCTTAACCACTTTTACCACCTCCGAACGATGTTCTATCAGGAAATCACGCAATATATCTTCATTAATACAACGATCAATAGCGGTTTCAATGGAATGCTCCAGATATTCATATCCGTTAATACGATGATTCTCACGGACATAGTCTACAAAAATCATGTATTCATTCAAAAATGGACATTTTTCTAATAATTTCCTGTTTTTACCATAATTAATATTATATACAGTACATACAAGTTCAATTTCAGGTTGTTCGATTGGATGTTCGAATGCATCTGATAATCTTAATTCATATTGCTCCGGTTGTGCCTCTTCTCCGTTATAAAAAACGGCAAATCTTGGTGTGGGAATTTTGATCAATTTCCTGCCATATAGATTTTTATTTTTCAGCATATCCTGTAATATAATTGTAAAGTAGATCAGACTTCGAACCGGCATATTGGGACATATGGTTGACTGATGTTCATATATGCTTAAATGCATATCTAATACAAAGGAAGCGTCGTTGTGTATTGTCAAGGAAATGCCCTTGTCTAATGTACATATCTCCACCATGTCGGGATCGGTATAATCTGAATCATTCATTGCATTATAAAGGCTCAATGCATTTTCTGGATCCTCTAACAACATACTAAATACATCACTCTTATATTCTCTGTTTCCTGTCATATATGTTCCTCCTTTGTTATAGCAGGAACATCAGATTATTATAATAAGTAAATCTCTAAAAATTCCTGCTGTATAAAAATAAATAGTGTGAAATAAAGCATGAATTTTCGAGATAATTGAAATAAAATAAAATACACAGAAAAGTATGCAGCATCAAGGCCATACCCAATATGAAAAATATGTTTTGAATTTATAATAACATTGTCATTGATCAAATGCAAGTATTATTGTGTGAAATTTGGTTTTAAATATTTGAATAATAAATTAGTCCTCAAATTTCCATTTTTCACAATAATTTAATAAATATGTGAGATTCTGATAGGGATGAATTTACAAGACAGTAATAGTAGTGTTATACTAATACTATTAAGCTGATTTTCAATAGGTATATGTTTTTATAGTTACACAAAGTAAAAATGGAGGGTATACGAAAGATGAATTGTATGGAGAAGAAGACGATCTATAGCAGACTACAGATTTGGAAGATATGTCTGGCTGCGGCAGGGATATTATTTGGGGTGATGTTTCTGAACATTCCAGGTCGGGCGGCAACGGTTGATTTTAATGCAAGAATGACAGAGTTACAGAACAAATTCCCTAATGAGAAGTATTGGAATCACGTAGGAATGTCAGTAGATAATTCGGATGGGTATACGAGTAGTCCGTGTGATGCGAAATTACATAAAATCAAAGACGGAAGACATACAAATGGAACGAACGGCTGTACCTGTAATCATTTTGCGTGTAAAGGTCACTTGTCGGCAGCACAGTGTATGGGATTTGCAAACAAATTAGGTTATGATGTGTTTGGTGATACAACATGGACACTTCATACAAATTCCGGGAAGGCGTATCAGGAGATAAAGGTTGGGGATATCGTAAGAATCAGTGGTTCTCATTCTGTATTTATTATAGCGAAAAACGGAAATGTGGTTACGGTTGGAGAGGCAAATTATAAGCCGAATTGTGAGATTTCGTGGGGAAGAACGATTGATCTGACAACGGTTACGATCACCAATTATGAGAGGGCAGATAATTACGCAACGGTATTGGGTACGGCACCATCTAATGCGACGGTTATTACAGTGCCGAATACTCCAAGCACGACAGAACAGGTTACAACAGAGCAGACAACGACAGAACAACCAACAACAGAGAAATCAACCGAAACAACATCATCTACCGGTTTCCGCAAAGCAAAAGACGGTATTCATCAATATTATTACATCAATGGTAAAATGGTGAAGAAAAAGTGGTTTACGGTAAAAGGTAAAGATTATTATGCGAACGAAAAGGGCTTGATCTTATTAAGCCAGTGGTTATACAAAGGCAATACATTGGTTTATGTGAAATCAGATGGTGCAGTAGCAAAGAAGGAACTGGTTAAGATTGGTAAGAATACATACTTCTTTAAGTCAAACGGAAAACGATCTTCCGGCTGGAAAAAGTACAAGGGCAAGTATTATTACTGTAATAAAAAAGGAATTGTCCAGAAAAAGAAGTGGATCAAGAAAGGTAAGAATCGTTACTATGTAGATAAAAAAGGAATCCGGGTACAGGGAAAAACATTTAGAATTACAGGCAAGATGTATTACTTTGGAAGCAATGGTAAAATGGTCAAGAATAAGAAGGTTACATACAACGGAACCATTTACAAAGCAAATAAATTAGGACAATGTAAGATAATTGGACATGAATAAGATAAGAATCACCTTTTTGATGCAGACAATTTCTGTAGCGGAAAGGTGATTTTTTGCCCGTCGAAAAATCCCATTTTTACATATATATTGCGAACGATACCTACTAGGACATGCCTCCCCGTTTCCGTATAATAATACCATATGAACATATCAAGGGAGGCTGGAAAGACATGAAAGAAACGTATTATCAGATCAAAGAAGCAGCGGCGAAAGTTGGTGTGGAATCTCATGTATTGCGATATTGGGAAGAAGAATTAAAAATGGATATCCACCGCAATGAAATGGGACATCGTTACTATACGGAAAAAGATATTGAAGTACTTTCTAAAGTCCGGGACTTAAAAGAAAAAGGATTGCAGTTGAAAGCAATCCGGAATTATCTGGAGATGAGAAGAAAACAGATTACGGAAAAACAAGTGAAAAAAGATAATCAGATTGCAGCAGTGGCTATGTCTGAAACAGATAAAAAACAGGAAAATGAGACAACAAAAAATGAGATGATTCCGGTTCATCAAAGAGCTCTGACAAATGAAGAAAAAATGGAACAGTTTCAACAGATCATGAATCGTATCCTGTCCAATGCGATTCAGGAAAATAATGAATTGATCGGTAAGACGGCAGGGGAACATGCGGCAAATGCGGTAGTTACGCAGTTTCAAGGCATGACAAAGGAGCAGGAGCAAAGAGCGGAAGAAAGGTATCGGAAACTGGATCAGACACTTCGCGAGATCCAGCAGGCAAGACTTGAAGCAGCGGCAGCGAATATGCGCCCGGTGGACAAGCGTCGCCAGAAACGTTTAAAACGAAAAAACAATCAGCAAAACCACGTCTCTGAGGAGAAAGAAACAATAACAGAGGTGGAGACAACATCAGAAACGGTTTCCTAGAGATGGGTGTTCTTGCGGCTTTCTACAAAAACACAAAAACCTGTTGCATTTCTTAATCAATTGGATATAATGAATAAGATGATACAAATCAGAGTGACAGAGTAAGTAGAAAGAGGGATTCGGAAGATGAAAAACATGGTGAATTTTAGCAATTTCTCCAAAGAGGAATTGAATGAGATTCTTGATCTGGCATATGACATGAAGAAGTCGCCGGAGAAGTATGCAGACACATTAAAAGGAAAAAAATTATATACGTTATTTGAGAAAACGTCGACGAGAACATTCCTGTCATTTACAACGGGAATCACAGAACTTGGTGGTACATATTATAACCAGCTTTGGAAAGATTCCAATTTTGTTTTGGGAGAGACGGTTTCAGAGATCAAATATGTTTGTCGTAATGTAGATATTATCATGGCACGTCTTATTAAAAATGACACAGTAGAATTGTTCAATAAAAATGTAACCGTTCCGTTTATCAACGGTTGCGATTCCACATACCATCCATGTCAGATTCTGGCAGATGCTTTAACTTTGAAAGAGCATTTTGGTGGATTGAATGTAAAACTTATGTACATTGGAGCAAAGAATAATGTGTTTAATTCATTGGTTGAGTTCTTTGCAAAGATGGGTGAGGGAACCATTTATGGTTTGACTCCGTTGGTGAATGAGACTGCGGTAGATGCAGATTTTTATGAGAAAGCAAAGGCAACCGGCCATTATGTAGAGTTAGATCCATCTATGTCCATGGAAGAGGCAAAGAAGTATGCAGCCGAGATGGATGTATTATATACCGATACATGGGTAGATATGGAGTTCTTTAATAATCCGGCTTATCAGAAACAGAAGGAAGAGACATTAGCAAAGATGATGCCATATCAGATCAACAAAGAATTTCTTGCAGGAAGCAAGGCAAAAGTAATGCATGACATGCCAATGCATGTTGGTTTTGAGATCAGTCAGGATGTAGTGGATGAGAATCTTGATTTTATATTGGATCAGGCAGAGAACCGGCGGCATGCTGAGAAAGCCGTTATGGTCACATTGATTAATAGTTGATAAATGAATATCCTGTCATGGATGACACATGGCAGGATATTATTTTGCAATTATGAGGTAGCGATATGGAGTTAGACATTATATTAAATGCATTCGCAATCATATTATTTCTTGGATTTGGAACAGCATGTGTGATTGCATTTTCTACCATTGATAAGCAAAAGGAGATCACGATCGAGAGCCGGTATGGGAGACAAACGGGACCGTTAGAGATTCTTTATGTAAATGTGTCACTTGTATTGGTGGCAGGCATGTTATATTTTCATAATTATCGGTTTTTGCCTGCACTGCTTGCTTTTGTGCTGTTGATATTTTTGAATAGCCGTATGCGGAGCGGTATTGCACCGATCGGGGTATTTATTGGAATTACCTATCTGGAATGGAAGAAGATACGGGCGTACCGGATTGTTAATGATGAGATTAGTACAGTGGAATTGCGGGTGTATGCAGATCGAAAACAATATGCGCTGCGCATTGCGAAGGAATTTCGGGATGAGGCAGAGGCATATTTAAAAGAACATGATATTTCATGTTCAATAGAACAAACACCACAGGAGGAAAAAAATGAGACATTTAATTGATCCAATGGATTTGAGTGTGAAAGAATTAGAGGAGCTGCTAGATTTAGCAGACGACATTATTGCGCACAAAGAGAAATACCAGGATGTTTGTAAACGAAAAAAATTAGCAACATTGTTTTTTGAACCGAGTACCCGTACAAGGTTAAGCTTTGAGGCGGCAATGATGGAACTTGGCGGAGATGTGTTAAGTGTATCTTCCGCAGCATCGTCATCCGCAAGTAAAGGAGAAAGTGTAGCGGACACTGTTCGAGTGGTTTCGTGCTATGCAGATATCATTGCGATGCGTCATCCCAAAGAAGGTGCACCATACCTTGCTGCAATGAAGTCCGGAATTCCAATTATTAATGCAGGGGATGGAGGACATAATCACCCGACACAGACACTTGCAGATTTGCTGACAATCCGTAGAGAAAAGGGAAGACTTGGAGACATAACAATCGGATTCTGTGGGGATCTTAAGTTTGGACGTACGGTGCATTCCCTGATCAAGGCACTTTCCCGTTATGAGAATGTGCGATATATTATGATCTCACCGGAGGAGTTAGAACTTCCGGAGTATATTAAGGAAGAGGTGTTCGAGCAGAAGAATATTTCATTTGAGCAGGTTCGTACCATTGATGAAGTAGTTGATCAATTAGATGTGTTATATATGACAAGAGTACAGCAGGAGCGTTTCTTTAATGAGGCGGATTATATCCGGTTAAAGGACACCTATATTCTGGATATGCCTAAGCTGAAAAATGCGAAAAAGGATCTGAGTATTCTTCATCCGCTTCCAAGGGTAAATGAGATCGCAGTGGAAGTAGATGATGATCCGAGAGCATGTTATTTTAAACAGGTACTAAATGGAAAGTATGTCCGGATGGCATTGATCATGACATTATTGGGACTCACAGACAAATAGAATGAATTATGCGAAAGAGAGGATGTCATTATGAATATTGACAGCATTCAGAATGGAATTGTATTAGACCATATTACAGCAGGAAAAGCGATGTTGGTATATAAATATCTGCATTTAGACCGGCTGGATTGTTCCGTTGCGATTATTAAAAATGCTACGAGCCGTAAGATGGGAAGGAAAGATATATTGAAGATCGATCATCCGGATTATGATATTAACCTGGATATCTTAGGCTATGTAGATCCGGGTATTTCCGTTTGTATTATTAAAGATGGTGTTACCGTAGAAAAGAAAAAAGTCGGTTTGCCGGAACAGATCGTCAATGTTGTAAAATGTAAAAACCCACGCTGCATTACCACAACAGAGCAGGGAATCCAGCAGATTTTTAAGCTGACGGATCCACAAAAACGGATCTATCGTTGTATTTATTGTGAGGCGGAAAATCAAGGCGAAGAACTATAAAAGATAAGTTTGTCCTTAATTTTTTAAAGTCAAATAAGAAAAAACGGTTTACAAATCTATCATTCATGCTATAATGAAAATAATTACGTCTACACTAAGTAGTCGAGGACTATAGCAAGAGGTGCGATATGGAGCAGTATGTAATTAAGGGAGGCACTCCATTAGTAGGGGAAGTTTCCATTGCAGGAGCAAAGAATGCAGCACTCGGTATTTTGGCTGCGGCAATTATGACAGATGAAGAAGTTGTAATTGAGAATGTTCCGAATGTAAGAGATACCAGAGTTCTTTTGCAGGCGATCGAGGGAATTGGCGCAAAGGTTAAATATATAGATGAACATACAGTTAAGATTTGCGGAGGTACAATTAATCCGCATGCGGATAATTGTGTGGATGACGAGTTTATTCGTAAGATTCGTGCATCATATTATCTGTTAGGTGCAATGCTTGGAAAGTATAAGAGATCCAGTGTGGCATTGCCGGGTGGCTGTAATATCGGAAGCAGACCGATCGATCTGCATATCAAGGGATTTAAAGCGTTAGGTGCAGATGTCGACATACATAGCAGTATGATTCATGTAGAGGCAGAACAGCTGATCGGTAATCATATTTATATGGATGTTGTATCGGTTGGTGCAACCATCAATGTTATGATGGCGGCAGTTTTGGCAGAAGGTAAGACTACCATTGAGAATGCGGCAAAGGAACCGCATATCGTAGATGTTGCGAATTTCCTGAATAGCATGGGTGCTAATATTAAGGGCGCCGGAACGGATGTAATTCGTATACGTGGTGTAGAGAAGTTAAAAGGCACGGAATATTCCATTATTCCGGATCAGATTGAAGCAGGAACCTTTATGGTTGCGGCCGCTGCGACAAAAGGAGATGTTACGATTCGTAATGTCATTCCGAAGCATTTAGAGGCAATTTCTTCCAAACTGAAAGAGATTGGTGCAGTGGTAATGGAATATGATGATGCAGTAAGAGTGGTAAGTAATCACCGGTTACGGGCTACGAATATTAAGACGTTACCATATCCGGGATTTCCAACGGATATGCAGCCACAGATGGCGGTTGTACTGGCATTATCCGAAGGTACTTCCATTATTACCGAGAGTATTTTTGAAAATCGGTTCAAGTATGTAGATGAGTTGTTCCGGATGGGCGGACAGATTAAGGTAGAAGGTAATACTGCAATTATTGATGGCGTTGAGAAATTTGTTGGTGCGAATGTTGTTGCACCGGATCTACGTGCAGGTGCTGCACTTGTAATTGCCGGTCTGGCAGCAGATGGCTTCACGGAAGTAGAGGATATTAAGTATATTCAACGTGGATATGAAGCATTTGATGAGAAGATTCGTTCTTTGGGTGGACAGATTGCCATTGCAGAGACGGACAAAGAAGTTCAGAAATTCAAGTTAAAAGTAGGATGACATAATATTATTGGTCATTGTTACAAGCAAGAATATAATTGCTGCAATCATATATTTGGTTGCAGCAATATAATAAGATATGTGGTATAGCATATCCTTCATGGCGGACGATATTTCTTTTTAAGTCCGTCTCCAGAACCGAATCGGTTCATTTTTCACATTACACAAGATTATATAGTAAGGAGGGTTTTTTTCGTGTACCGTATTTTATTATTGCACGACCAAAAAAGAGGAAACTGTCGGATTAAAGAATATCTGGAATTAAGCGGATATTCTGTAGATGAGGAGGAAATGGAGATTCCGCAAGACATAGGACGACGAATCCTTGACTGGAATCTGATACTGCTTAATTGCAGAGATGCAGGTATTTATTTTTCGCTATGTGAGAAACTGCGTTATTTTACGGATATTCCTATTGTTATTCTGACAGTAAATGATGATGAGTGGGTGAAGATCAAGATGTTTCAGATGGGGGCGGATGATTATATTGTAGAACCATGCAGTAATGGGGAATTGCTTGCAAGACTTCATGCCAGGTTGGAACAGTATATACGCTTAACACGTTCTTTTGGATGTATTCGATCCGGTTCGCTTTCCATTGAGGTGAAGAATCGAAAGGTGTATTTGAAGGATCAGGAGATTCCTATGACATTAAGGGAATTTGATATTCTTTTATATTTGGCGCAACGCGCCAATGTGGTAGTGAGCAAAGATGAATTGTATAAGAATACGTGGGATGAGAGATACATAGAGAGCGGATATAATAGCGTGGCAACTTTTGTGAAGAAGATTCGAAAGAAGATTGAACCGGAGGGGTGTGAAGAGAAATATATTGAGACAATCTGGGGAATTGGTTATCGTTTTTTGATGTGATTTTCACGGTTGCATTTTTGTATGCGTCATTTTATAATTTATTCGAATTAAGATCTGTTTGATAATTGCAGAATCTGATCAGAGGAGGACGTTAGTGTGAAAGTTGAGATATTGCATGAGGATTCGGATATTTTAGTATGCATCAAACCGGTTGGAATGCCGGTTCAGGGAGATAAGAGCAGGGATGTAGATCTGCTGACTTATCTGAAACATTATATTTTTGAAAAAGAGGAGATGGATGAAGAACCGTATCTTGCCATGATTCATCGTTTGGATCGTCCAGTCGGTGGAGTGATGGTGTTTGCTAAGAATCAGGATGCAGCAGCCAAACTGTCCGACCAGGTGCAGGATGGAACAATGGTCAAATTCTATCAGGCAATTCTAACCGGAGAACTTCCGCAAGAGAGCGGTACACTCAAAGATTATCTGTTAAAGGATGGTAAGACGAATACGACCAAAGTTGTTAAAAAAGGTACGAAAGGTGCCAAGCGTGCAATTTTGGATTATGAGGTGTTGGATGTGTTTGAAACGGATCAGGGAATTCTTACTTATGTGTTGATCGAACTGCTGACAGGCAGACATCATCAGATCCGTGTACAGATGGCAAGCCGGGGAGCCGGCATTTATGGTGATACAAAGTATAATCCGCAGTTCATGAAAACGAAAAAGCAATATCAGCAGATTGCATTGTTTGCAACCAGATTGGAATTTGAGCATCCGTCAAGCGGGGAACATCTGGTGTTCAAATGTGAACCGGAAGGTGATGTATTTGATGTGATTGAGATGGAGGATTTTTAGAAGGTTCTATATCGAAATATGCATGATGTGGATCAGACAGGGTAAGATATGTAATATATCTTATCCTGTTTTTGGGAGGACGTCAGTGTGTATCGTAAAATTGCTTTGTATATGGGACTGTTCACGGCACTTTATCTGATCTTCCGTTTTTTGCTGCCGTTAGTCATTCCCTTTGTGGTAGCTGCCGTTGTTGCAATATTATATTATCCGTTTATTCGTAAAATATTTCAGAAATATTCCTTATGGGAACACAATACCGGACAGAAAAAGAGGTTGTTAGCTATAGCGGTTGTGGTCTTTTATGCGGTTATTCTGATTGTGTGTATGGGTCTGATTGGATATCTGTGTGCGGAGGCAAAAAATATTTTGTTAAATTATCCGTTTTATGAGGCAAAAGCGTTATGCCTTATGAGAAAATGTTGTTGTCAGTTGGACACCTGGTTTCAGATGCGTTCCGGAGTATGTTTTGCTTATCTCGAAAACTGGATGACCATAATGAAAGAAAGTGTAGCAGGCAGGTCGGCAGGAATCGGTATAGTTTCCCGAATGACCTTATTTTCCGTGCAGACGGTGGAACGCTTTTTTGGTTTCTTGTTTGCATTTATTGTAACTATAATTGCAACTTTTTTTCTGATATTAGATTATGAGCAGATCAGGGAGAGATTGCTGCAAAATGATATTGGCAGGAATATATGTAATATCGTGACATCTTGTAAACATACTTTGAAAACGTATATAAAGGCACAAGGACGGATCATGTTGCTGGATGGTATTGTATGTACGATTGCATTTTGCCTGATCGGACAACCATATTATGTATTTCTTGGACCGTTGACGGCGGTGGTAGATGCACTGCCAATACTGGGTGCGGGAATCATACTGATTCCATATGTGTTGTATCTGATTTTTACCGGATCCTTTGGCAAGGCGGTTATCATTGGGATTGCCTATGTCTGCTGCGTTGTGATTCGTCAGATCACAGAGCCGAAAATGATAGGAAAGCAGATAGGGTTAAGACCGATCTATACGATTATGAGTATGTATATTGGCTTTCGGTTATTTGGGGTGGCCGGTTTTTTGCTGGGACCGATTGGAGTATTGATCGTTAGACAGGTTGTTTTGCTTGCAAATAAGGAATAATCGGGATATAATGAGCGATAGCGAGTAAGAACAGGTGATTACCTGTTGATCGAGAACATCCGGTCAGGATGTATCAGTTTGACAGAATATATGAAGGAGAGAGAACATGGCAAACGATAAGAAGTTAGTAGAACAGATCACTTCCATGGAGGAAGATTTTGCACAATGGTATACGGATACTTGTGTAAAAGCAGATTTGATTGCGTATACAAGTGTTAAGGGATGCATGGTATTAAAGCCGGCAGGATATGCGATCTGGGAATTGATCCAGAAACAGTTGGATGAACGCTTTAAAGCGACCGGTGTAGAGAATGTTTATTTACCAATATTTATTCCGGAAAGTCTGTTGCAGAAGGAGAAAGATCATGTAGAAGGATTTGCACCGGAAGTTGCATGGGTAACACATGGTGGCTTGAATCAATTACAGGAGAGAATGTGTGTCAGACCGACTTCTGAGACATTGTTTTGCGATTTTTATAAAGATGATATCCAGTCTTACCGTGATCTTCCAAAAGTATATAATCAGTGGTGCTCGGTTGTGCGTTGGGAGAAAGAGACAAGACCATTCCTTCGTTCACGGGAATTTTTATGGCAGGAAGGTCATACCGCACATGCAACTGCAGAGGAAGCAGAAGAGAGAACATTACAGATGTTGAATCTGTATGCAGATTTCTGTGAGGATGTATTGGCTATGCCGGTAATTCGCGGACGCAAAACGGAGAAAGAAAAATTTGCAGGTGCAGAGGCAACTTATACGATCGAGGCATTGATGCATGATGGTAAGGCGTTGCAGTCCGGTACCAGTCATAATTTTGGCGATGGATTTGCAAAGGCATTTGGTATTCAGTATACGAGCAAAGATAACAAATTGGAATATGTGCATCAGACATCCTGGGGAATGACAACCCGTTTGATCGGTGCGGTCATTATGGTTCATGGTGATAATTCCGGTCTGGTACTGCCTCCGAAGGTTGCTCCGACACAGGTTATGATCGTTCCGGTCATGCAGAAGAAGGCAGGCGTTTTAGAGAAGGCTGCGGAATTGAAAGAAAAATTATCTGCATATCGAGTAAAGGTAGACGATTCCGATAAGAATCCGGGATGGAAGTTTGCGGAGCAGGAGATGCGTGGAATTCCGATCCGTGTAGAGATCGGACCGAGAGATATTGAAGCAAACAAGGCATTGCTGGTACGTCGTGATACCGGAGAAAAGATCGAGGTATCTTTGGATGAGATCGAAACAGTGATTGGTGAGCTGTTAGAAACCATTCAGAAAGATATGTATAACAAGGCGTTAAAGCATAGAGATGCCAATACACATACTGCAACAAGCTGGGATGAATTCACGGATATTATTGAGCATAAGCAGGGATTCATCAAGGCAATGTGGTGTGGTGAAACTTCCTGTGAGGAAGCGATCAAGGATGAGACGGGAGCGTCTACCCGTTGTATGCCGTTTGCACAGGAACATTTAAGCGATGTGTGCGTTCACTGTGGAAAACCGGCAAAGAAAATGGTTTA
>HF987811.1 GCA_000431135.1 Clostridium sp. CAG:590 | reverse complement strand
CACTTACGCTGTGCAAGGGTATAAATCTACATGTGGATTTTGGGAATGCAGATTGTGATTGTTGTGCCAACTCCCAGTGTACTTTCAACGGTAAGGTGGTAAGCCTCACCATAATAAAGCATAATACGTTCATTGACATTGCAGATACCATACCCCTTTGATTCCTTTGTAAGGATAGAATTTGCAGTCTCTTCATCCATACCGACACCGTTATCCGTTACGGTGAGATATATCCTGTTACCTTCCGACCAGCCTCGGATGGAAATTAATCCTGCACCCTCCTCATTCAAGTCAATACCATGATCAATAGCATTCTCAACTAATGGTTGCAGAATCAGGTTAAGTGTCTGACATTCCATAATTCCTTCTTCTACATCACATGCAACATGGAATGCATGATCATGCATGATTAACTGAATCTCCAAGTATGAGTTCATGTTACGTAATTCATCCCGAATGGATAATACATTTTTACCTCGATTCAGTGCAGTGCGGTAAAATGTGGATAAGAGCAAAGTCAAACGACTAATCTCCATCTGTTCTGTCTCCAACGCTTTCCAGTTGATCAGGGAAAGTGAATTATATAAAAAATGGGGATTGATCTGCGCCTGCAACGCTCGCATCTCTGATTCTTTTTGTGATATCTTACCTTTGTATACCTCGTTGATCAATTGATTGATCCGATTGATCATATTGCCAAATCCACGGATCAGATTACCTACCTCATCTGCCGATTCACTGACAACCTGAATCTCCATATCTCCCTTCTCAACTGCCTTCATGTTCTTCGTCAATTTCTCAATATCGCTTACCATCACCTTAGATAAAACCGTTGTTGCCACAACCGAGAACAAAATACAAAATGCAGTCATGATGAGAATAGCAACAATCAACGGCTGCACAGAATTTCCAATAACCCGGTTGGGCTTATAAAACCATACCTTCCATCCGGTCACCATATCAGCACTTACAATCGTATAATTACTGCATGCCTCTGATTGTTTTGTAATGCTGGATAATTTTAACGCATTCTCTGAATCTGTATCATAAGACGCTGTCTCAAACAAGATATCATTTTGATCATTAACCACATAGACACCATACTGGCTGTCACCCATATCCCGAAAAGATTCAAACAGCTTATCATAGTCCACCTTCACATATAAAATACCAGAAGCATCCTGTTTCTGCATAGCAGGCATCAGACGAACAGAGAATACTTCTTTGCCAGTCTTACGTACAAGCCAGTTAATATTACGGCTATCCGATTCTAATACCTGTTTATACCATACAGCATCCGCAACATCCGACATCGGGGCAATCGTTGTATCATGCTTGACTAATGAATCATTATCCGCATAGATTGTGAACTGTTGTACCCCATCATTAAAATACTTAATGGATGACAGCATTGGATCTAACACCTTCGTATATTGCTCATACATCTCATAATAGTTGTTATATTCATAGGAAAGAATCCTGGCAATCGTATCATTATATGAAATATACTCCGACAGATTATTATATATCTGTATCTGATTATCCGCACTCATGATTGCCTGATTAAGATAATCCGACATGTTACTCTGCTCCTGCCGGATCAATAATTTACGAACCTCCGCATAGGAAAAAAATCCCAATATAAACATTGGGATTACTCCAATCAAAATAAATGTTGATAAGATCTTGTAACGGATCTTCATATCTTTGAATTTCTTGCGTAAGTATCTCATACTACTCTCCCTGATCCCGGTACTTCTGCGGACTTACACCAAAATACTCCCGAAAGCTCTGACAAAAATATGAGACGTTCGGATATCCTACGGCATAACTGATATTCACAATCTTATTATGTGTTGTCTCCAACATCTCCTTCGCCCGCTCCATCCGGTATGCCTTAATAAACTTACTTAGATTCTGTCCGGTCTCTTTCTTGAAAATATGACTCAGATAGCTTGGTGCCATATATACCATATCTGCCAAATAATCTACACTAATCTCTTTATCATAATTCTCATAAATATATGTCTTTACTGACTCAATCTCACGATGGATCATTTGAGGATTCCGCCCAAACTCCTGCTCTAACCGGTCAATATTCCGGTTAATGATTGTCATAACAGTGGCGAAATCTTTCGAACAATACAGTTCCTCAATCTCATCATTTAACTTTTGCTCTGAGATATTGAGAAGATTCTCGTAAAAATCCTTTAACAAATTAGAGAAAATGAACTTAATATACACCTGTGAAAAAGAATTATTCCCTTTATACTTCTCACACATAGAATTGAAATGCTGCCGCAGACAATGAATATCCTTCATCTTAATATCCTGCTTCATCTGTTTCATTAAAGTATCATCATCAATCTGTGCGATCACATTATCATGCGCAATCTCTTTTTCCCAGAAAATCTTACACTCTGTCTGATAGAACTTCTGCTCCATCCGTTCCTCTAAGCAATCAAAAATTGCTCCCATACTGTTCACCGGATCTTCCATCGGTTCACTGATTGCGGCAAAACAGGTGACATCATATCTTTTATGCAACAGACCAGCCAACTGCTCTACCATACTTCGGCATTGTTCCTTGGACATGCTGCTTGTCAGCCATACACTCTGCTGTTCATTCAGATTCAGATATTGATATTGTCCCTCTTGTTGTGCTTCAATCTCTTTCAAAATATTAGTAAGATCCGCACCGATTCTCCCAAAGAAATCATCATTTACTTCTAATAAGATCATCCGTGAATAGACTTCCAGCTCCTGCGGCTGATAACAACCAGCCGGTACATTCCGTTCCACTTCCATTGGATTCATTCCATTTATCAAGGAATACAAAATATGTTCTTTCATAAAACTATCTGTCTCTGCTGCACGATCCTTGCTAATCTGTTGTTCCTCTAATTCCTGAATGACCTTATTCAGTGTCTTGGAAAATTCCACCGGATCTACAGGTTTCAAGATATAATCCTTCACTCCCATCTTCATGGCACCTTTGGCATATTCAAACTCGCTGTACCCACTAAAGATAATGCACTTCATCTCTGGATATAACGGACTTACTCTTTTCAGCAATTCCATACCATCAATAAACGGCATCTTAATATCGGTAAGAAGCATATCCACCTGATGTTCTTCTAAAAAGGCAATTGCTTCTTTTCCATTACAGGCTTCATGCACCTCTAATTCAATTCCCGTCTGCTTTAACAGGAACTTAATTCCATTCCGTTCAATTTTCTCATCATCTACGATCAATAACGAATACATATCCGTCACCTTCTTTCTAGCTCAAAAGCTCATCCAAGCTCATACATTACCGCTTCATATGGACGCAGATTCAACACATGATATTCCTCACTGCTATCCGGATAATTCGATAACAGGATCTTACCCGGCAGCTTCTCCTGTAATTCTGATTCTAATGAAATTGAAACCTCTTCTCCATAAAAGTTACATACCACTAATATCCTGTCATCTTTCCAGACTCTTTCATATGCAAACACACTTGGATGCTCCATACATAACATACGGAAATCACCCTCCGTGAAGATCTCTCTTTCTTTGCGTAAAGCGATCAGCTTCTGATAATGATAGAAGATGGAATTCTCATCTGCTAATGCATTTGCCGCATTGATTGTATCATAATTCGGGTTGATTGCAAACCACGGATTACCCGTTGTGAATCCGGCATGTTCTGTAGAATCCCACTGCATCGGTGTTCGCGCATTATCCCGGCTCTTCGCATAGATACTTGTCATAATATCTTCATGACTTTCTCCTTTTTCAATCCTCTCTTTGTACATATTCAATGTCTCAATATCCTCATATTCCTCAATCGTATTCAGATGAATATTCGTCATACCAAGCTCTTCACCCTGATAAATATACGGCGTTCCCTTCATACCATGCAGCAACGTCGCTAACATCTTAGCACTTTCTACCCGATACACTCCGTCATCCCCAAACCGGGATACAATTCTCGGCAGATCATGGTTATTCCAGAACAAGCTATTCCAGCCGTCTCCATGAAATGCCATCTGCCATTTGTTCATGACACGTTTCAGTTCCCCTAATTCCAACGGTTTCAAATACCACTTTCCCTTGCCCGGCACTTCATCTAATACCATATGTTCAAATTGGAAGATCATAGATAACTCCCCACGTTCCGGGTTGCTGTATAGCTTTCCAATCTCTTCGTCTGCGCACCAGCATTCTCCGACCGTCACCAGATCTTTTCTGGAAAATGCCTGCTCATACATCTCATGAATATACTCATGCAGATGCGGTCCATTGGCGGTAATCTTCTGTTCCGGAATCTTACCAAGCAGTTCGATAACATCTAACCGGAATCCGCCAACTCCCTTATCTATCCAGAAATTGAGAATATCGATCATCTCCTGCCGTACCTTTGAATTCGCATAATTAAGATCCGGCTGCTTTTTACTGAAAAGATGCAGATAATAGGAATCCGTTACCTTATCGTATTCCCACGCACTTCCGGAAAACATAGATCCCATATCATTCGGCACTTTGCCATCCACATTGTCTTTGAATATATAATAATCACGATATGGATTATCCTTACTCTTACGCGCTTCTACAAACCATTTGTGTTCATCTGAGGTATGATTGAACACCATATCCATAATAATCCGGATTCCCCGCTTGTCTGCCTCTGCGATCAAGCGCTCCATATCTGCCATTGTACCAAATTCATCCATAATATCTCTATAGTCACTGATATCATATCCATTATCATCATTTGGCGACTTGCATACCGGACTTAACCAGATCGCATCAATTCCTAATTCTTTCAGATAATCTAATTTCTCAATAATACCCGGAATATCACCGATTCCATCTCCATTACTATCCTTAAAGCTTCTTGGATACACCTGATATACTACGCTATTCTTCCACCAATGTTCCATATATCAAACCTCAATTTCTTATAATTTCCAAATATCTCTGTTATACTCCTCAATCGTACGGTCAGAAGAGAAGAATCCTGCCTTTGCAATATTCACGATCATCTTCTTCGCCCACGCACTTCGATCTTCATAATCTGCATAGATACGTTCCTTTGCTGCAATATATTCTTCCATATCTGGGAATGTCATAAACCAGTCTTTACCAATCAACTCATTATAAAGACGTGTTAAATGTTCTTCATCTCCTATTGACTTTAACTCATCTCCTATCATAAAGTCAACCGCTTCTTTGATCACCGGATTCTTTTCATAATAATCCTTTGCACAGTAATCTCCACGCTCGTACCGGTCTATTACTGTCTGACTGTCCTCTCCAAAGATGTAAATGTTGTCATCCCCTACTAATTCATGGATCTCTACATTTGCTCCATCCTCCGTTCCTAACGTAACTGCACCATTTAACATGAACTTCATATTACCGGTACCACTTGCCTCCTTTGATGCCAAAGAGATCTGTTCCGAGATATCACAAGCCGGAAATACCTTCTCCGCCGCTGTCACATTATAGTTTTCCAACATAACAACCTGAAGATACGGTCTGACCTCTGGATCATTCTCGATCAACTCCTGCATACAGAGAATTAAATGAATGATATCCTTGGCAATCGTATATGCCGGTGCTGCCTTTGCTCCAAAGATCATAATAATTGGCGTGCTTGGCTTCTTACCTGCTTTGATCTCTAAATACTTATGGATCGCATAGAGAATATTTAACTGCTGGCGCTTGTACTCATGCAGACGTTTCACCTGAATATCAAAGATGCCCTCTGGATTTATCTGCACATTTCTTGTCCTGGCAATGTACTCTGCCAGTTCTTTCTTATTGTCTGCTTTCATGGACAGAATCTCCCGCTGCAAGTCTGCATCTTCTGCCTTTGCCAATAACTGCTCTAATTGGGTGGCATCCTTGCGGTAACCGGTTCCAATCTCCTTATCCAGCAACTCTGCCAGCTCTGGATTACAGTGTAACAACCATCTACGGAACGTTATACCATTCGTCTTATTATTAAATTTCTCTGGATAAATCTCATAGAATTGCTTTAACTCATTGTTCTTCAGAATCTCCGTATGCAGATACGCCACACCATTGACACTGAAACCGTAATGAATATCCATATGTGCCATATGTACACGGTTCTCATCATCAATGATTGCAAGATTCTTCGCCGGATATTCCACCTTCTTAATGCTATCTAACACTTTAATAATCGGAACGATAGCCGGTGCTACCTTCTCTAAATAGTGCATTGGCCATTTTTCCAATGCTTCTGCTAAGATCGTATGATTCGTATAGGCGCAGCATTTCTCTACAATAGCAATTGCTTCCTTAATATCAATTCCCTCTTTCATCAAGAGCCGGATCAACTCTGGAATCACCATCGACGGATGCGTATCATTAATCTGGATCACTACATACTCTGTCAGATCATGCAGATTACTTCCTCTTTCTTTCGCCTCCTTTAAGATCAACTGTGCACCACAGCTTACCATAAAATACTGCTGATAAACACGGAGAAGTCTTCCGTCCTCGGTACTGTCATCCGGATATAAGAACAATGTCAGATTCTTCCTCACCTCATGCATATCAAATGCAATCCCTTCCGTAACCGCCTCTTCATCCGGTTCTGTCACATCAAATAAATGCAGATTATTCACACGGTTATTATAACCAATGACATCCATGTCATATAGCACAGACTGAATGGAGAAATCACCAAATTCAACCGTGAATGCCTCCTCTCTCTTTCTTAACCAGCTATCCTTCGTGATCCATGGATTCTTTGTCTCCTTCTGCAGATTCTTTTCAAATACCTGTTTGAACAATCCTAAATGATAGTTTAATCCGATTCCATCACCATTCAGAGAAAGGGTTGCAATGGAATCTAAAAAGCAAGCTGCCAGACGCCCTAATCCTCCATTACCAAGAGACGGCTCCGCTTCTAATTCTTCAATCTCAGCAATGCTTACATCCACATCTGCCAATTCCTTTTTCACTTCATCATAGATCCCAAGGTTGATCAGATTGTTGCCTAACATTTTACCGATCAGAAATTCTGCTGATATGTAATATAGCTTCTTCTTTCCATCTTCATAACACTTTCTTTTCTCATCTGCCTGCTCTTTGCAGATGGTAAGTAGCAGCACATAGATCTGCTCCTTTGTTAATTCCTTTAAATCCTTTCCATATACCGCATTTGCTCTTTCCTTTAACATCTCTGTTACTCCCTTCCATATATAATTGATAAACTTTTAAGCCATGTTCTCTTCTCTTTTGTAAATTCCCCTTCTAACAACCGCCATCTCCAATTCTCCCCGATGGTCGCCGGAAGATTCATTCTAGCCTCATTTCCTTTTTCTAACACATCCTGCATCTGAAAAATAACCGTATCTGCAATGCTCCGATATGCCATCAGAAATACCTTTTCAATCAGATCTGCCCGATTCGAACAGTCCGTATACTGTAATGCATATGCCAAGTTATCTACACTTAAGTTGTCGTAATAACCAACCAATGTCTCATTGTCATGGGTTCCTCCATAAACCACACAATTCTTTTGGTACATATGCGGCAGATATGGATTGTCTGTATTGCCATCAAACGCAAACTCAATGACCTTCATTCCCGGATATCCTGCTTTCTCTAACAGTTCTCCCACCTGTGGGATTACAACACCCAAATCCTCCGCAATGATCTTCGTCCTGCCTCTTGCCTCATCTAATGCCCGGATCAATTTTTCACCCGGTCCCCATTCAAACCAGCCATTTCTGGCACTGTCATCCGCCGGAATCACATAATACCGGACAATACCGATAAAATGATCAATCCTTACTACATCAAATAACTTTGCGGTTGCTGCCATTCGGCGTTTCCACCATGCAAACTCTTCCTTTTCCATAATCTTCCAGTTATATAATGGATTCCCCCACTTCTGCCCATCATCTGAAAAAGCGTCCGGTGGACATCCTGCCACACAAACAGGCTTTCTTTCTTCATCTAACTCAAATAGTCCTGGATTCACCCAGACATCTACGCTATCTAATGCCACATAGATCGGCATATCTCCGATAATCTCTACTCCGTGTTCATTTGCATATTTTTTAAGACTGCTCCATTGTTCATAAAACTTATATTGTAAGAATTGATAGAACTCTATCTCCTGCGAAAATGTCTTACAATATCGTTGCAATGCCTCCGGCTGCCGAAACCGGATATCCTTATCCCATTTCAGCCATTCCACATTTTCAAAATGCTCTTTACATGCCATGAACAATCCATAATCCTGAATCCATTGTGCATTTTCTTCCAGAAAATGTTGAAACTTTTCTGTTGTTTTATGATTGCTCCGAATGAATGCCCGTTTCAGCACCCCGTATCGATACTCCCATTGTAATCCATATTCGACGCGATCCAATCGCTCTTCCCATTTAATGTAACGGATCTCATCTACTTTCAACAATCCTTCCCCACATAACATATCCAGATCAATAAAATATGGATTTCCTGCAAATGCTGAAAAAGACTGATAAGGGCTGTCTCCATAACTGGTTGGACCCAACGGTAATACCTGCCAGTACTTCTGACCAGCCTCTACTAACTGATCAACAAATTCATACGCTGCCTTACCAAATGTGCCAATTCCATAAGGAGACGGAAGACTCGACACCGGTAACAGAATTCCTGCGCCCCGTTGCAATTCACATATATTCTCCATAATTAACCTCTTCCTTCATTTCAATTATTATCTTAATGCTACCAAGTGCCCTAATAAATGTATATATAAGAAATCTGCGATTCATATTGAATTTCTGATAAAGAGACAACGTTTAATACACAACAAAAAGTACCCCAAAGCTTTCATTCGCTTTGAGGTACTCTTGAATTTCCAACTATTATATGCTTATGATGCAGGTGCCATCTCTTTGAGATTAGATCTCTGCTCCATATAATCTTCTACTTCATTCTTCTCAATTCTGAGACTGATCGCAAATTCACCAAACAAACTATCCTGTGCCTGTTTCAGATATCTCTCATCACACGCCGACATCTTCTTTCCCTGTGCCTGACGTTCTTCCTTCCGCTTATACACGGTATTGATAATCCGCATCCATTCCCGGCAATCACAAGACTTCAGTGCCTCTTTGTATGCCAGTTCCCGTTTCTTATCATCCACAACTTCAATCTCTTCTACATCCGGCATCTCGTCCATCAATTCTAATGCCTGCTTCTTACTAATTACCGAGCGGATCTTAACCTTCTTATTATCTACCGGAGTAAACACCGTACTTCCCTTTGTATAAAGCGGTAACAATGTATAATAAATCTTATCACTGTCCATTCCACTCAAAGGCATCGGTCCGATCTCTTCCACTCTGCACACACCATTCATTCCATATACGACATACTCACCAACTTTAAACATTTTACTCCTCTCTTTCTAAAATTTGATCATTTCTTAACATCTGTTACTATAATAGCAGAAAAATTTTACTTTCGTAAGTCGTTTTCCTCTTATTTCCAAATTTTCTCCGTTTTTGCCACTCCATCGACAAGAAATTGTGCAGTTTTACAAGGTTCGTCCATTTCCGTTCCCTACTATTCTATTCCTATTCTTCCACATTTTCTCATAAAATATACCGCCGGAAATCTATCCATATATTTCCGACGGTATATATTAACGATCATATTTGCGAATCAAACCGATTCCCAACGGATAAGGACCGGTATGAACCCCGATCATGGCTCCGATCTGGAAAATATCAACATTTTGAACATCTGAGTATGTCTGTAACGATTCAAGCAATTCCCGACGGAATTCCACTGCTTCCTCATAATCATATCCATAGCCGATTACAATCTGATAATCGTCCGGCGATTCATTAATCTCCTTAAAATGCGCTTTGGTCTTTTCAAGAATCTTCTGAATAGACTTCTTACGGCTTCTTGCAACTCCAAACGGGAAAATCTCTCCCTCTTTCAAAATAATCATCGGACGAATCTTCAATGCATTGACCGCTACTTTCATAACCTTGCCAACACGTCCTCCATGAATCAGATAATCCATATTCCCAACTGTAAAAATGATTCTGCCTGTTCCTTTGATCCGGTCAATTTCTTCAATCACTTCCTCATAAGAAAGTCCATCTTCCTTCATTCGGACAGCCTCTAATACCAGAATTCCCTGCAACACTGTATTGACTGTGGCATCAATCACCGTAATCTTTGCATCCGGATAATCCTCTAACAAGATATCTCTCGCAGTGGATGCAGAATTATAAGATCCACTAAACTTTGTGGTAATACAGATACATATAATATCTATCTTCTGTTGCAGATACGGGGTAAACGCATCCATATAATCCTCTACAGAAGGAAGGGATGTTTTGGGAAAAACATCCGGATGATCTACCATCTTCTGATAGAATTCATGCACCTTAATCTCTTCATTCTCTTTGAAATAATTCTCTTCATCAAATGATATATAAAACGGTACGACATGCAACTGTTTTTCCTTCACAAGCTCCGGACTCAGGTCACAGGAACTGTCTGTAATAATCTGATAAGCCATGTAATATCTCCTTACTCTATCTTTTCTCTATTTCTTGCATACATCCGCAAGACCATACATATTTATTACATAACACGATGTAGTATCAAAAACCACAACACATATTATTACTATAACACACTTTCTTTTATATGAAAAGACCTATTTCTTATTTTCATAAAAAGACATCTGTTCAAAAATATGCGCACCCATAAAAAAGCTTCCGACATTATTTATCATGCCGAAAGCTTCTTCTCCTATACCATTCAATTGATTATTTAGAACATAATCTCTTTTTTGTCGCTTAACAGTTTGCCCCCATGTATGATCTGCATGATTCCCACCGTCAACCCTACTACAATCATAACAATACCAAATACAATATTCCACGCACCGACTTTACTCATTGTCTTGTAAACTTTTTCGCTCATAAAACACCTCCATTTTTAATATGCACTTTTTAACGAATGCTTACCTGATCGCATCTGTCTATTTTGCACCATACTGTTCATAGTATGCATCAATTGCTGCTTTTAATGTATCATCGATCACAATCTTACCCTTATATGGTTTATTATACAAATGTTCAACCACTTCTGCCATTGTCACAATAGAAGTTGTCTTGAAACCATACTTCTCTTCGATTTCTTTTAATGCGGATTTGGTACCCTGACCGCGTTCCATACGATCAACCGATACAACCATTCCAACCATCTCTACATTGCCCTGTGCCTTGATGATCGGTAAGGTCTCTTCGATAGAAGTACCTGCTGTTGTTACATCCTCAATGATCACAACCTTATCACCATCTTCGATCGGACTTCCTAAAAGAATTCCCTTATCACCATGATCTTTTACTTCTTTCCGGTTCGAACAATACCGGATATCCTCATCATAACGATCTGCAATTGCCATTGTAGTCGCTACAGTAAGAGGAATTCCCTTATAAGCCGGTCCAAATAATACATCAAAATCTGTTCCAAACTCATTATTAATCGCTTCCGCATAATATTCACCAAGTCTCTTTAACTGAGAACCGGTACGATAAAATCCCGTATTTACAAAGAACGGAGTCTTTCTTCCGCTTTTCGTAATAAAATCTCCAAATTTTAATACATTACAATCAATCATAAACTCAATAAATTCTTTCTTGTACTGTTCCATCTGTAATCATTCCTCCTTCTATAGAACCTAATTCTCAGCAAATCTTGATAAAAATTGTTTGGTACGTTCCTGTGTCGGATGCTCGATCACCTGTCTCGCATCTCCATGCTCTAAAATGATACCCTCATCCATAAAGATCACCTGATCTGCCACGTCTCTTGCAAATGCCATCTCATGCGTTACAATAACCATCGTTGTATTCTGATCTGCAAGACTGCGGATCACCTTCAGCACCTCACCGGTAAGCTCCGGATCCAATGCAGATGTCGGCTCATCAAAACACAGAATATCCGGATGCAATGCCAATGCCCTTGCAATCGCAACCCTCTGCTGCTGACCGCCGGATAACTGATGTGGATAGTGGTCTGCACGATCAGACAATCCCATCTTATCCAACAACTCTTTTGCATGCTCTTCAATCTGTGCATAGATCTCTTTCTTATGCTCTTTAAATCCCGGGGTTTCTTTCTCAAGTAACTGGTTTGCCAACATTACATTTTCCAATGCCGTATACTGTGGAAACAGATTAAATGACTGAAATACCATTCCAAAATGCAGACGTTTCATCCGGACATCCTTTTCCTTCATCGTTGTCGGATCCTCTGCATCAAATAAAGTCTCTCCCTGTACAATGATCTTACCTTTGTCCGGTCTTTCCAAAAAGTTAAGACAACGAAGTAAAGTTGTCTTACCGGATCCGGACGAACCGATAATGGCAAGTGCCTGTCCCTGTTCCATGGAAAAATCAATATTCTTAAGTACCTTTGTTGAGCCAAAGCTCTTCTCTATATTACGAACCTCTAATATTGCCACGTTACCATCCTCCTTACTTGAAATAATCCAGTTTGCGTTCTAACCATCCAAGAAGGATTGTCAGAATACCGCTGAATACCAGATAATATACTGCTGTAAAGAACAATGGCCATATCTGACCTGAGATTCCCTGAGAACCTTTCAGGAATGCCTGACCTGCCCAGATGATCTCTTGTAACGCAATAATACGTGCCAATGATGTATCCTTGACCAAAGTAATGATCTCATTTGAGATTGGTGGTACGATCCGTTTGATCATCTGTAATAAAGTAACCTTGAAAAAGATCTGGCTCTTCGTCATACCAAGCACAAGTCCTGCTTCCTGCTGTCCCTTTGGTACACTCTGAATTCCTCCACGATAAATCTCTGAGAAATAGCACGCATAATTTACTATAAAGGATACTGCTGCCGCTAAGAATCTTCCATCTTCGCCACCACCCCAGATTGCCTTACCAAGTACCAAACCCGGAAAATAATAGATAATTAAAAGCTGAATCATAAGAGGGGTTCCCCTTATGATCCAGACAAATATCCGGGTAAGGTATCGAAGGGGACGAAATCCGGACAATGAACCGAATGCAATAACCAGTCCAAGCGGAAATGCTCCTAATAACGTTACAAAAAATAATTTCAATGTCTGCACAAAGCCTACATTCAATGCCTGAAATACAACCGGCATCTGTTCCATAATCGTTGACATACCTTTACCTGCCTTACTTTATCCTACTGTTCCACTAACGCAGCCTGAACACCGTACTTCTCAGCAGTTGTCTTCATACTGCCATCTTTGTAGCTGTCTGCAAAGAATGCATTCAGCTTCTCAACCAGATCAGAACCTTTACGGAAACCAACACCATACTCTTCACTGTTAAAGCTTGCTGTATATGTAAGATTCTCATATCCGGTTCCCTCACCAACCATTGCGGCTGCCATTAAGGAATCAATTACGGCTGCGTCAGAAGTTCCGGCTGCAACCTCCATCAATGCATCTGCCTGTGCCTTAACTGGCGTACAATTATAATTAAGTGCTGTTACTTCTGCTTCACCGGCAGAACCGGCTTCTACTGCAAAGCTGAGATCTTTCATGCTCTCTACAGTCTGGTACTGATCTGCAACATCTTTCTTCACAATGGCCACCTGTGCATTGTTTAAGTATGCATTGGAACATGCCATAGAAGATGTTACTTCATCCGTTAAAGTCATACCATTCCATACACAGTCGATAGACTTGTTATCCAACTCTAATACCTTGTTATCCCAGTCGATCTCAACGAATTCTACATCCACACCAAGGCTCTTAGCAAATGCGGTTGCCATATCTGCATCAAATCCGATCCAGTTACCATTCTCATCCTGATAATCCATTGGCTCAAAATCTGTAATACCAACAACCAAAGTTCCCTTATCCTGTACATATTGTACATCTGACTCATCACCAGATGGCTCTTCGGATGCTTTCGCAGAATCTGTCTGCTCTGCTGCTGTTGTATTCTGATTGTCTTCGTTCTTACCACTGTCACTTCCACACGCTACCATGCTAAAGCATAAAGCCAAAGAAAGTGCTGCTGCTAATACTTTTTTCTTCATAATAATAATTCTCCTTCCAAAAATGAAGCGTTTTATCCTTTGATAAATCGCAAATTTCGCACAATGGCATTCTACCATAGCAAAATCCATGTGTAAAGCACATGTTATTCATTTTTCGGAAGGAGAAACCGAATTATGTTCAGTCTTCTGTTACCAAACAATCTTCGTTTTTGTGTCCTATTTTACACATCCAATGATGTCATTAATATCCTCGATGCCCTTTTCTTCCATAAACTTCCTCATTCCATCAATCACCTTGATCGTTGTATATGGATCATGGAAGTTCGCCGTACCAATGGATACCATCGTTGCCCCTGCCATCATGAATTCAATGGCATCCTCATAATTACAGATACCACCCATACCGATGATTGGAAGATCCACTGCATTGGCAACCTGATATACCATACGGACTGCAACCGGCTTAATGGCCGGACCTGACAAGCCACCCGTCTTATTGGCAATAGCAAATTGTCTGCGGTTAATATCAATCTTCATTCCAGTTAATGTATTGATCAATGATAATGCATCTGCACCACCTGCTTCTGCTGCTTTTGCCATTACCGTAATATCTGTCACATTCGGACTTAGCTTCATTACAATCGGCTGCTTTGCCTTAGCTTTTACTGCTTTCGTAATCTGTTCTAGGGCTTTGGGATCCTGGCCAAATGCAATTCCTCCCTCTTTGACATTCGGGCAGGATACATTGATCTCTAACAAGTCTACATCTTCGTCTCCAAGTCGTTCTACAACTTCGACATAATCCTGTTCTGATTTGCCACATACATTCACAATGATCTTCGTGTCAAACTGTTTGAGAAACGGAATGTCTCTTCCACATAACACATCAATTCCCGGATTTTGAAGTCCGACTGCATTCATCATACCGCCATACGTCTCAGCAATACGAGGGGTTGGATTACCCGGCCAAGGCACATTAGCAACTCCCTTTGTGGTGACTGCACCAAGCTTATTCAGATCTACAAATTCATGATATTCTGCTCCGGAGCCAAATGTTCCGGATGCGACTGTTACCGGATTCTTAAATTCTACCCCTGCAATATTTACGGAAAGATTCATTAGAATTCCACCTCCCCTGCATCAAATACGGGACCATCCTTGCATATTCTCTTATTCTTCACATGACTGTGGTCGTCTACTTCTGTTGACTTGCATACACAAGCAAGACATGCTCCGATTCCGCAAGCCATTTTTTCCTCTAATGAAAGCTGTGCTTCCATATGATTCGCAAATGCATACTCTTTGATCGCACGAAGCATCGGTGTCGGACCACATGCATATATGATATCCCCTTTGATATCATATTCCCGGATTGCATCTAATACATTACCCTGTACACCGGTCTTACCATCTTCACTTGCGATATAGATTTCTCCTCTCGGTTCTAAATCGTCTAACAGGAATGTCTCATCCCGGAAACCTAATACAATATTCTTCTCACAATTCAATTCCTTTGCGAGTTCTAACATTGGCGGAATTCCGATTCCTCCACCGATCAGAATTGCCCGCTTATCTTTTAATGTAAATCCATTTCCAAGCGGTCCCATAACTTCAACCGTATCGCCTTCCTCTAACTTTGAAAACTCCTCGGTTCCCTTTCCTACCACGCGATATACCAGACGAATGGTTCCCTCTTCATGATCAATTTCACACAAACTGATCGGGCGAGGTAACAGATTGGCTCCATCTTTGCTATATAATGAGACAAACTGTCCTGCCTTTGCCTGATCTGCAATCTCTGGTACATATAAAATAAGACTGTAGATATCGCTCGCCAGCTTCTTCTGGCTGCGTACTTTTGCTACTAATTTTATTGCACTCATTTCATTCACTCCTAATCATTTCTATCATTCTTATCGGCATATATCCTTATGGAAATTTGCCATTGTTATTCTTCTATAATAAATACCTAAGTTGTGTGATCCTACCGAGCCTTCGCAATTGCACCCGTAATATCTTCCACCATATCAATCACGGCCTGACGGGATGCATCCGCAAAATTCTCTGCTCCGAATTTTGCATACTTATCCTGCTTGTACGCCGCAATGATTCCTCTTGAAGAATTCACAATAGCTCCCAGACCGTCTGCATTAAAATAATGAACAAGATCTTCAGCCTTACCACCCTGTGCACCATATCCCGGTACTAAAATATAAGTCTTTGGCATCAGTTTACGAAGTGTCTTACCCATCTCCGGATAAGTTGCGCCGATGACGCATCCTACATTGCTATATACATCGCCCATACATTCTTCGCCCCATTCATTCACCTTACGGGCAACTAATTCATATAACGGAGTTCCATCTACTAACTGATCCTGGAATTCACCGGAAGACGGATTCGAAGTCTTAACCAACACAAAGATTCCCTTGTTCTCTTCTTTGCATACATCGATAAATGGCTTCACACCATCACTTCCCAAGTATGGGTTCACGGTTACAAAATCCTCAGAAAATCCCGAATACTGCTTACTTCCAACCGTTACTTTACCAAGATGTCCGGTTGCATAAGCTCCTGAAGTAGAACCGATATCTCCACGCTTAATATCCCCGATCACAACCAGCCCTTTGGCCTTACAATATTCGCAAGTCTTAGCAAATGCAGCCAGTCCCGGTACACCGAACTGTTCATACATTGCAATCTGTGGTTTCACTGCCGGAATCAAATCATAAGTTGCATCTACAATCGCTTTGTTAAACTGCCAGATTGCCTCTGCGGCTCCCTCTAATGTCTCTCCATATTCCTCAAATGCTTTCTTCTGTACATGCTCCGGTACATAACCAAGCATTGGATCTAATCCTACTACCACAGGTGCATTCAATGTCGAAATCTTCTCTACTAATGTGTTAATCATAACTTTCCTCCTGAAATGGTCCTATCGGACATACTTATATGTATTATAAGACAATTCCTGCCATTCTTCAATTCTTTATAATGACTTTTTATGAAATATTGATAACAATATTTATCCTGTTTGTCCTATAATAGTGATCCCGGAATCACATTTCTATAATTACATTACACTTTTAAGAAATTTTTTGAAGACATTTTTCCCCCGCTGTCGTTATAATAGGTGTAAGCGCAAAGAAGGGAGGCGATCATATCACAGAAACTGAATATTTTGAATACCTGCTCGATCAGTACGGCAACCTGGTATATTCCATCTGTTATAAGACCTGCCAGAATCCCTTTGATGCAGAAGATCTGACTCAGGAAACATTCCTGTCTGCTTACCGGAATTTAAACCAGTTTGACCGTACATATGAAAAAGCCTGGATTTGTAAGATCGCTTCCCGAAAGTGTCTGGACTATCTGAAAAATGCAGGGCGTCGTATTCTTCCAACCGAAGATACCTACCTAGAACAGGCAGACGAGACATCCCTGATCGAAGATTCGTATTTGGAGCAGGAAACCATGCAGCAATTATTAGCCGCCTGCAAACAGTTAAAACCGCCTTATGATGAAGTGGCAAGAATGCATTTTTACGAAGAACGAACCGCGGCTGAGATTGCGAAGACAACCAATAATAATGTAAAAACAATACAGACACAGATCTATCGTGCCAAAGCAATGCTCAAGAAACTATTGCAAAAGGATTTATTACAAGATCGGGAAAGGAGGGCACCATGACAGATACAGAATTTCTACAATTATTAGAAGATATGGCTTCGGACGAACATCCGTTAGATGATCGTTCCATCAAACAAGCCAACTTATTAGAACAGCATATGAAAGAAGAACATCTCATACATTCTTATGAATTAGACGAGATACCGGATGCAGATTCGAACCGGATGCCAGCCTACTTAAAGGAACAGATTCTGACACGGGTTGCACAACCGGATATGCAGATTGTTGCCACACCAAGGAAGATCTCCAAACGAATGGAATTCTTCCTGTATAGCTGTCGTGTTACGGTTGCAGTTGCTGCTTCTCTTTTATTACTGTTTGTAGCATCTTTCAGCCAGTCCATCGTTGCCCCTCAGCCAGGAGCGAACACGCAGACTCAGCTTGATGTAACCGATGCGATCACGGATCATTTTACAAATAACAGTACAACAATTACCGGATGGCTGCAAAGCTTTTCCAAGCAGATCATGACGATCGGATCTGCGTTGCCGAAAAAGGATGGCACACCATCCCAATCGGATTCATCCAACAAGGAGGAATCTTCTCCTTCTGAACAGGATAAGAAATAATAATATTTAAAAAATATAGAACATAAAACGGAGGTTTTTATTATGACAAAACAGAAAAAAGGATTTTTATTATTTGTTGCATCTCTCATACCGGGAGCCGGTGAACTTTATATGGGATTTCGTAAGATGGGATTAAGTATCATGACATTATTTTGGAGCTGCATTGCCATCGCCTCATTCTTTTCGTTTAATGCGATCATATTCTTTTTACCGATCATCTGGTTCTACAGCTTCTTTAATACCCATAATTTAAAGTCATTATCCGAGGAAGATTTCCATGCTGTAGAAGACAAATTAATTCTGCCTGTGGATGGTTTCATTCAAAACAAAGAACAGTTTATGAAACGTTATCGCAATGCCGTTGCCATCCTTTTAATCCTTATTGGTGCTGCTTCCCTCTGCAACATCGGAAGTGACTGGCTATATCAGCTTTTAGGCACCGATGACTACTATTATATTCTCGATTTTGCACGTCAGATTCCTGCCATTATCCTTGCGGTCTTTCTAATTGTATTTGGTGTACATTTGATCCGCGGCAAATATGAGGAATTAGAGAATGAAGAGGCTGCCCATACAACTGCTACACCACATGGTCACAAAGAATTTGTAGCTTCAACGGAAAATACCCCAAAAGCAGAAGATGTACCCATAAAGCAAATAGATGCACCGCAAAAGGAGGACAATTCAAATGAAAACGCATAGAGTCGGAACTACTACCTTTGGAAGTATCCTGGTTGTTCTTGGCATTGTACTTCTGCTTCAATTGTTCATACCAGGACTTGATTATACCATCATATTAGACTTCTGGCCGGTTACACTTATACTTCTCGGAATTGAGATTCTTGTTGCAAATGCGCGAAGCAACACCGTGCAATTCCAATACGATGGATGGTCGATCGTATTGATGTTTCTTACACTTGGTTTCACATGTTGTATGGGGATTGCAGACTATATACTCGCACACATGCCACAATACCTATAACCCTTGCACAGCGTGAGTGA
>HF987810.1 GCA_000431135.1 Clostridium sp. CAG:590 | reverse complement strand
ATGTGCCCTCACACATCTCACAATTCTTACGCTGTGCAAGGGTAATAATTTACTCTACGTTTTTGAGGGCATCCTCCATCGGAATCTTCTTAATCTTACGGAACTGCAAGAGAGCAACCGCAAAATAACCAGCCATCATCAGCAAAAACAACTGTGGATATACAATCACCGGCACCGAGATTGAGATCCATCCATTGAAGGAGATCATAACCGCTTTCCAGATTACGGTCATAAATGCAGCAGCTAAGAACATTCCTGCAATAACCGATAAGATTACTACAAAGGTAGTAGACATTAAATACAAACTTGCAATCTCTCCATTTTCATAGCCTAAGATCTTAACCATAGAGATAGAATTGGCATTCTTTTCCAGAATCACTTTCGTTAACAGATAGATTAACATTGCAGCCAGCACTAATGCAAAATACTTAACCATCTCAAACATGGAACCCATTGAAACATCCATCTGACGTGTAAACTTGGTAAGGTCATCTTCTGTTATACAGGAAGAAATGTACTTTTCATCAATGTCCGTTAATTTTTCATTTGAAAAATACCCCGTAAAATACTCTGATTGTTTTGCGGATGCGAATTGTTTCAGGAACAATGCAGGATCCGATAATAAATTCTCCATATACGAGGTATCCGGATCAAATGTCCGGATATATTGATCATATGACATAAACACCGCAAGTCCATTCGGATAATAAATAATATCCTTTACCTCAAATGAATACACCTCATTTCCATATGGTTCATATAATTGGATTGTATCCCCTTTTTTTACTCCGTATTTCTGTGCGATTCCATCTGCGATCATTACCCCGTCATCCGGCATCTTCTCATCAAAATACCGGCTATGATCTACGATTCCATATACACTGACATCCTCATTTCTTGTCTGTGCATGATAAGATAATCCCGTCAGACAATATTTCTCCGCATCCGGATTCTCCGTCTCAACCTGTGCACTCAAAACATATTGATACTTAGAAACCATATTATCAATAATGATTGCTTGATAATCTTTAATCAAAGGTCCCATCATTAAGCCAAATACCATAAGAACATCTGCAAAAAGGATCCCAAGAAACAGCGTCACATAATTAGAACGATTCTGTAAAATGATCCGGATCCGGAAACGGCTGAAAAACTTAATATGCGGCAGACGTATTGCCTTCTTTTTCTTATTTTTCGTCAGATCTCTCCTGATAAATTGCAACGGCGATAACTGCAATCTCTGGATCAATACATATCCATTGATTGCAATCATGATCAGCAACGGGTATACCGTAGTCAAAACAAACGCATCCGCATTCCAGATTGTTACATAAGTAGGCAAGCTGTAGCTGCCATAATACATTCCTGCCACTACATCTTTGAATGCCGTATATCCCAGAATATTTCCCACTATTGCAGCAAGCAAAGAAACAAGTACCGGCATTGTAATATAATGGACAAACAATTCTTTTTTCGTATATCCGGATGCCCGTAACGTTCCAATTACTGCAGCTTCTTTCGTAATCGTGTGTTTGATCGTTACTGAAAATACAAATGCCATGATCACAATAATAATGTACAGCAGTACGATCATCATCTGACGATCGCCACCCATGTCATCACCGGTAAAATGAATTGCCTGGTTAGCATATTGAGGCAGATAGTCTTCAATCGTCAAACCGGAATGCATTGCCTGCTTTGCGAGAAGTTCCATAAAATCATCCGACCATTCGCTTTCCTGTTTGTCATTTTCCGGTCTTTGATCATATCTCCATGCATATGTATAATGTATATTATCATCCGGCAGATTGCGAAATTCTTTTGAACTTACACAAGCCACACCAAACTTGACCGCATCAAACATAGTGTCATTATTATCCGAAAACAGCGCACTATAATCCGACAAAGCAACAAGCCCGGTGACCGTCATGTTCTGTTCACCAACCTGAATGGAATCACCAACCTCCAGGCCATTATTATCCGCAAACATACGATCCAATCCAATCTCATTTTCTTCTTCCGGCAAGCAGCCTTCCATCACACATATTTTATTAATATCTGTTCTGTTTTCATAGATTCGGATGGTAAGTCCACTCTTCTTCTCCTGTTCCACAGCACAATCCATATCCTTATAATGCAACGGATAAATGGCTTTATTACCGTCCTCCAATTTTTCAATCAGGGAAGACTTCAATTCATCCTGCATTTCAAAATGTCCGTCTTCAATCTGATATTTTTCAAAGCTCTCATCATATGCCTGGATCATACTGTCTCCGGCAACCAGAAAACCGGATACAAATCCGATTGTAACTGCCATAAAAAGAAAGATTACAAGATATTTACCAAATTCACTTACCAATTCCCGCAACAGGCGTTTTCTTAATGGATTCTTCATACTGCCACCGCCTTACCAATCTAATTCCATGGCAGAAATCTTTACATCATTATGAAAATCCTTCCGGATCTGACCATCTCTTAATTTGATCACCCGGTCTGCCATATTCTTGATTGCATCATTATGCGTAACCATGATTACCGTGTTTCCATACTTCTGATTGACATCCTCGATCAATTTAAGGATCTCTTTCGAAGTATTATAATCCAATGCTCCCGTCGGTTCATCACAAAGAAGAATGTCAGGATTCTTCACAATAGCACGTCCAATCGAGGTACGCTGCTGCTGTCCTCCTGACAACTGGTTTGGCAGCTTATGCCGATGTTCATATAAGCCTAAGGTCTTAAGCAGATCATCAATATCTAATGGCTTTTCGCTCAAATACGCTCCTACTTCAATATTCTCCTTCACATTCAGATTGGGAATCAGATTATACATCTGAAACACATATCCCAAATGCTTTCTTCGATAACGAGTCAATACCTTCTCGCTCATCTCAGCAGTCTTTTCTCCATTGATTGCTACATAACCGCTATCACAGGTATCAATTCCACCAATAATATTCAATAAAGTAGATTTTCCGGAACCGGATGGTCCTAATAAGACACAAATTTCTCCCCTTTCAACTCCGAAAGATACGCCACGCAGTACCTCTGTCTTATTCTCTCCACTTCCATAACTCTTTTTCAACTCCTGTATCTGTAAAAACATCACTTCTTCCCCTTTCACATATGAATATTTGTTCATATGATAATTCATTAAAATAGTATTGTCAATAGTTAGTTTAATCACCCTATCCCTATTCTTTTGCAATCCTCTTTCTCTGATTACGATTTATATTACAAAAACGTTTGACCCCGGATGATAGCAGATAGAATGCAACAACAACGAAACCCCCTATGATTACTTCATTTGTCACGATAACCACATCCTTTCCAATTCAGTTAGTCTCGACTAACCTTTTATTATCATACTACGTCTGAACAAAAAAAGATACCCGATTATTGATAAACTCTATCAATAATGAGGTATCTTTCTATACTTTACATAATCCTATATTCTTTATAAAAGCGGACGCATACTCTTCAAGCCAATAATAAGCGTAGAGGTATTATGCAACAATGCTGATGTTGTAGGCTGTAATATTCCGCCTACCCCCAACAGGATTAAAGAGGTGTTAAATCCAACAATAATGCGGTAATTCTTATGAATCCGTTTTACCAGCGCATTACTTAATGCCTTCAATGTCACAATCTCATACAGATTATCTGCACCGATCGTCACATCTGCTATCTCTCTGGCAATCTCTGCTCCATCACTGATCGCAATTCCCACATCTGCTGCCGACAAAGCCGGAGAATCATTAATTCCATCACCGATCATGATCACCTTATGTCCTGCTGCTTTTTCCTGTTCAACAAATCGTGCTTTATCCTCCGGTAACACCTCGGAATAATATTGGTTGACACCAACTTTCTTTGCAATCACCTTAGCGGTACGCTCACTGTCTCCCGTCATCATAACTACATTGGTAACTCCAGCCTTACGCAGAGAATTTACCACTGCCGAAGCCTCTTCGCGTAAGGGATCTTCCACACAGATCACAGCTGCCAACATACCATCAATTGCAAGATATAGATGAGAACATGCTGTTGGCAACGATTCAAATTTATCCTGCATCCCTTTCGGCACTCTACAGTGTTTCGCCCCTCTACAGTTTTCATCCCATAATAAAAAATGATAACTGCCGATCACAACACGCCGATCATTAATTGTACTGGATATTCCATGTGCTACAATATACTCCACTTTGGAATGCATTTCATCATGCTCTAACTGCTTTTCACACGCCGCATCCACTACTGCTTTCGCCATGGAATGTGGAAAATGCTCTTCCAGACATGCTGCAATCCGCAATAATTCATCCGGTTCTTGTCCATTAAATGATACAACATCCACAACTGTCGGCTGAGCTTTCGTCAAAGTTCCTGTCTTATCAAACACAATCGTATCTGCAGATGCCATTGCCTCTAAGAATTTACCGCCCTTTACCGTTATATTATGTAAACTAGCTTCCCGAATTGCCGATAGTACAGAGATTGGCATTGCCAGCTTCAAGGCACACGAAAAATCAACCATCAATACAGATAACGCCTTTGTTACATCTCTTGTGAAAAGATATGTCAGAATCGTGCCACCCAACATATAAGGAACCAACCGATCCGCAATGTGTTCTGCTTTACTTTCCATAGATGACTTTAACTTTTCTGATTCTTCAATCATAGATACAATCCGCTCAAAACGACTGGAACCACCTGTCTTCTTCACACGGATTGTAATCTCACCTTCCTCCACAACCGTACCTGCATAGACATATCCATCGCGCTCTTTACGAACCGGAAGTGACTCACCTGTCAAAGACGCCTGGTTGATCATTGCTACTCCCTCGGTAACTTCCCCGTCAAACGGAACTACATTACCCATATGAATCACTACTTCATCCAATGCTTTTATCTCATTTGCCGGAACCAGTACTTCCCTGCCATCTACTTTCATCCATACCTTACTGACATTCAAAGACATACTTCTTGCCAGATCATCCACAGACTTTTTGTGTGTCCAATCTTCTAAGATCTCACCAATTCCTAACAAAAACATAACGGAGCCTGCTGTCTCCATATCACCCCGAAGCAACGATACCGTAATAGCCGTCGCATCTAACACCGGAACCTCCAGCTTACCTTTCAGTAATGTCTCAAATCCCATCTTAATATATTTTGCAGATCGAACGAATGTAATTCCGATCCGGATTGGCAATGGCACAAACAACTTGCTGCCATACCGAAGAACAACTTTATTCACAAGTTTTTCCTTATACTGTTCATTCAGTTCCCTTCCCGAATTTTCCAAGAAACTTTCCGGAACTTCTGCCTCTTCATAATGGAACTGTTGTAATTTTGTAATCAATTCCTGCCGTTCACCTACATATGTGATCGTCATATCCTGTGTTCTAGGTTCTACTTTAACAGCCGTTACATACGTCTGTGTCGAGAAATGATATTGAAGGGTATCGGCTTGTCGATAGGACATCCTTTTCTGTATAATATGAATTCGGATTCTTCCACGAATCTCATGTTTGACCACAAATTTCATACTGATTCCTTCTTTACTCTTCTGTAGTTTCCTCTGTGTTTTCTTCTTCCTCTTCTGTAATATCCTCTAACTCAGCTTCCTTTGCAGCTCTGTCCTCATTGATCTGCTGTGCTTCTGCATAGATATCCTCTGCATTTTCCTGAACCGTTGTTGCTGTCTTCATAACGAATTCCTTTGCACGCAAAACAGCTGCTGTACAATTGGTATATAACTTCTTTGCATCCTTACTCGAAAGAATCTTAATACCTGCCGTACCAAATAATACACCTGCTGCAAATATTCCTGTCTTTTTTCCATCAATCTTTTTTAACTTATCTAACATAATAAAAACCTCCTGTTGAAAAATTTGTTTACGGATTATAATACACCCTGTTTTTTGTATTTTCCAGCCCTTTCTTACTTAGTGATAATTCTTATCATTAAGCAACTGTTTAACCAAGAGTACACACATACAAAAAGCGCCCAAATGTCACCTCCTGTTTTCGGACGGGTAACATTGGGCACCGTTTCCACTGATTAACAGTGTAATACTATATTTTATTATTCTGCACATTCACATGGCACAGCAACCACACTTCTTACCTTCTGCCCATCAACATACCCACAGGCAGTCAATCCGGACTGTATAATCTGATGCCATTTTGTAGCAGACAATTCTAACACAGTGTTATCATCTAATTCCACTTTACAGGCATTCTCCATGGTACAATCTCTCCCACAGGCAATCTTATACATGTTCTTTCTATTAATTGCGCCAATCTCTTCTAACGTATTAATCATGCGGTATACCGTTGCAGAACCGATTCTTTTATCCAGTTTGGACGCCTTGTAATAAATCTCTTTGCAGCAGGAGCACTCTTCATCCAAAATGATATCCAAAAGCATCAGACGCTGTTTCGTAATACGACATCCCCGCTCTCTCAATCGTTCAATGATGATCTCCTTTTGCATCTTTGTTCTCTGATACCCCTCAGAATCACATACTGTATTGTTTCTGTTTTGTGGCATTTATTTACTCCTTTATTGTTCCCATTCCATGCATACCTGCTATCCTAATGGCATCCTTTACATTTTGAACAGTCACCGCCGCACTGAATCGATTTCCCATTTTTCTTATCTTTCACCATGCTGTGGATGATCGCTGCAATAATCAAAAGTAAAATAATTCCTACAATAACTGTTCCCATATCAGATACCTCCTATCGTATCCAGACATTTCATGTCTATCTGCTATCTATTCTTTATCCTTATTCTGTCACAACTCTATTCGTAATCTTGCTCTCAACAGTCTTTGCCGGACGGAATAACATATAGAAGAAGAATACAATGATTGCAATTGCAACAACAGTCCAGATGCCAAATCCACACTCACCTGTAAACAATCCTGCAATACGATATACAACCAAAGATACAAGATAAGCAAGACCACACTGATATCCGATTGCTGCCCAGAACCATTTTGTATTATTCATCTCTCTCTTAATCGCACCCATTGCTGCGAAACATGGCGCACAAAGTAAGTTGAAGATCATAAATGACATACCTACTGCTCCAACAGCTCCATTTGCTGCTTCAAATGCTGCACGCATGTTATCATATACCGTGCCGGAACCACCGATACTGTAAAGAATACCCATTGTACCAACAATGTTCTCTTTGGCAACTAATCCTGTAATAGAAGCAACTGTTGCCTGCCAGTTACCCCAGCCTTGTGGGATGAAGATCCATGCAATTGCATTACCAACCTTAGCAAGGATTGAACAATCCATCTGAGATTCCTCTAACATTCCAAATGCTCCATCTACCCATCCGAAGTAAGATAAGAACCAGATTACGATAGTGGAAAGCGTGATAATTGTACCTGCCTTCTTAATAAATGACCAGCCACGTTCCCACATACTGCGAAGCAAAGCACCGATTGTTGGCATATGGTATGCCGGCAACTCCATAACAAATGGAGCAGGATCTCCTGAGAATCCTTTTGTCTTCTTCAAGATAATACCGGAACAGATAACTGCTGCAATACCAATGAAGTAAGAACCGGTTGCGACCCATGGAGAACCACCGAATAACGCACCAGCGATCATTGCTACGAACGGTGTCTTAGCACCACAAGGAATAAATGTTGTTGTCATAATGGTCATCTTACGGTCTCTGTCATTCTCAATAGTACGGGAAGCCATAACACCAGGAACACCACATCCGGTACTTACCAGCATTGGAATAAAAGATTTACCGGAAAGGCCAAATCTTCTAAAGATACGATCCATAATGAATGCGATACGTGCCATATAACCACATGACTCCAAGAATGCAAGTAATAAGAACAATACCAACATCTGAGGCACAAAACCAAGTACCGCGCCAACACCGGCAACAATACCATCAATGATCAATCCCTCTAACCAGTCTGCACAGCCGATTTTCTGAAGACCTGCATCAATTGCATCCGGAATAGACGGAACCCATACACCATACTCTGCCGGATCCGGCGCTTCACAATTATAATCCTTTTCTGTTACAATTGCACCTTTTAAATCTTTATAAGTTGCTGTTACATCCTCTGTTGCAAGTGTCTCTTCATCTTCTACAGAATATGTAGCTTCCGGATAATCAGCCGCAACCGTCTCTAACGTATCCAATGCCTTACTTGCTGCATCTGCATCATAATCATCTGACTCACTATCAAGTGCATCTGCAATCTCTGCAACATCAACACCCTGTTCATCTAAGTAGGCAACGTATCCATTCACAACACCGCTTGCTTCATCATACTCATCTGCTTTTTCACTATAATCAGCAGAGCCGATTCCAAATAAATGGAAACCATCACCAAACAAATTATCATTCGTCCAGTTTGTTGCTGCAGCACCAACTGTTACCATTGCGATATAATAAACAAGGAACATTACTACTGCAAAGATTGGCAAAGCCAGAATACGGTTTGTTACAATCTTGTCAATCTTATCAGAAGTTGTTAATTTCTTACCATTTGCCTTCTTTACACAATCACCGATAATAGATGAGATATATACATATCTTTCATTGGTGATAATACTTTCTGTATCATCATCCATTGCATCTTCTAACCGTTTGATCTCAGACGAAACATCCGGTGCATTCTTCATCTGTTCAATGATCTTCTCATCCTTCTCTAATAACTTAATCGCAAAGAAACGTCTCTGAGCTTCTTCTACATCTGTTAACTTATCTTCAACAGATTTGATTATATCCTCTACTTCTTTTGCAAATTCATGTACCGGCACAACCTGTTCGTTCTTCTTTGCCAGATCCACTGCCTTTGCTGCAGCTTTCTCGATTCCTGTTCCTTTCAAAGCGGAAATCTCAACAACTTCACAACCTAATTTCTTACTTAATTTGGCTGTATCAATCTTATCACCGGTCTTTTCCAATACATCGATCATATTGATCGCCATAATCACCGGAATACCAAGCTCCATAATCTGTGTAGAGAGATATAAGTTTCTCTCAATATTCGTACCGTCTACAATATTAATAATAGCATCCGGACGATCTGTAATCAAATAATTACGGGCAACGACTTCCTCTAACGTGTATGGAGACAAAGAATAGATACCCGGCAAATCCATGATCGTCACATCTTTATGACCTTTTAACTTACCTTCTTTCTTCTCTACCGTAACACCTGGCCAGTTACCTACAAACTGGTTAGAACCGGTCAGTGCATTAAATAATGTTGTTTTACCGCAGTTTGGATTACCTGCTAATGCAATTTTTACTGACATTTTCTTTCTCCTTTTTATTGCAGTTGATAGTTTCAACTACCTATAATTTGTTATCTCTATTCATTGTTAGTACATACTAACCATCATGTAAAAAAATATGATTACTCTACCTCGATCATCTCAGCATCCGCCTTACGAAGAGATAATTCATATCCTCTTACAGTAACTTCTACCGGATCTCCAAGCGGTGCTACTTTTCTTACATAAATCTCAACACCTTTAGTAATACCCATATCCATGATTCTTCTCTTAACCGGACCGTCACCAGTTAATTTCTTAACTTTGACTGTCTCGCCGCATGCTACTTCTTTTAATGTTTTCATGCTAATTCTCCTTTTTCATTCATTTGAAACGATACATTATACCATGATGTGATTCGCCATATCCTTACCGATCGCTACCCGTGAATCCTTCACATTCACAATCATATTCCCGTTGATCTCTGAGATTACCGTAACCGTCCCGCCGGATACAAATCCGAGGTTCTCCAAAAACTGTCTGGTCTCTTCCCTGCCTCCAATTTTCTTAATTACGTTCTCTTCTCCTTCTCTCGCCATGGTTAACGGCATACAACCAACTCCTTCCATATGACACGTACTCCTTTGTATAAATATATGTTCCTTAATCATTTGTTAGTGTACGCTAACTTTCATTAGTTGTCAATAACTTTTTTCAATAAAATAATATTTCTTTCAAATTTTAGTAATATGTGTTACAATTATATTGTGTAATTAGGGATTTTTTCTATGTTAGGGATTTCATTTTCTGATAAATTGATGAATATATCCCTGACATTCTTTATATTATTGGGAGGTATGAATATGGCAACAAACGAATCATCCGAGAATTATCTGGAAACAATACTTCTTCTAAGCAGAACTTTACCTGTTGTACGTTCTGTTGATGTTGCAACCGAGTTAGGTTTCAAGAAATCAAGCGTCAGCATTGCAATGAAGAATCTTCGAGAGAAAGAATACATTACCGTATCCGACGCCGGATACATTAGCTTAACTCCTGCCGGCAAAGAAGTCGCAGAGATGATTTACGAGCGGCACGAACTTTTCACAAATTGGTTAATCAGTCTTGGTGTGGATGCCAAAATTGCCGCTGAAGATGCTTGTAAGATGGAGCATGTTATCAGTAAAGAAAGTTTTGATGCTATCAAAAAGAGCATCTTGCCACTCGCCAATTAAACTTATACCCTTGCACAGCGTGAAGGACGGA
>HF987809.1:1030-2310 GCA_000431135.1 Clostridium sp. CAG:590 | reverse complement strand
CAGTGCTGCGGGTGTGACCAAATATTATGGAACATCTTCCACTACTACCAAAGCAACTGCCATTACAGTAACTCCAACAACCCTATCTTTAACAGAGGGAGAAACTGCACCACTTTCTGCAACCGTAACTCCGGATGAAGCAAACCAGAAAGTAACCTGGACATCTTCTGATAAAACAGTTGCTACAGTAGACACAGAAGGAAAAGTAACTGCAAAAGCGGCAGGCGATGCGGAGATTACAGCAACAACAAAAGATGGTACAACATTAACGGCAACGTGTGCAGTAACAGTAACAGCAGCGCCAAAGGCAGAGCTTGTAGCAGAATCAACATCTATAAGCTGTGACAAATTAGAGTATGGATATACGACGGGTTCATCAGCAAGTGTTGTGATTACCAATCAGGGAAATGCAGATGCAAATACCACAATCGCAATGGAAAAAGGTTCCGCAAGTGCATTCACTTTGACGGGAGCAGTTTCCGCGATTGCAGCCGGAAAGAAAGCAACGCTTACAGTGCGGGCGAAAACAGGACTTGCAGCCGGACAATATACAGACAATATTAAGGTTACATATGGCAAGAATGAGTTAAGCATTCCGGTAACAGTAAATGTTAGTAAGAGAGCGATTACCATTACGGCAGACAATAAAGAAAAGACATATGGAAATGCCAACCCGCAACTGACCTATCAGATCACATCTGGAAATCTGATAAAGGGAGACAGTGTAGATGTCACATTATCTACATCTGCAAAGACAGATTCAGACGCAGGTACATATGAGATTGAGGTTACAACAGGAACAAATGATAACTATAATATTACACCGGTGAACGGAATGTTGACAATCAAACCGAAAGAAATAACAGATGTGGTATTCCCTACCGCAGGTGATATCGAGGTGGGTGAATCATTAGTAAAGGCATCGTTGACAGACGGTTCTACAGAGTACGGAACGTTTGCATGGGTTGATCCTTCTGTCACTCCGGAAAGAGGAACCTATTCGGGTGATGTGAAGCTGACGTTATCAGATACGGCAAAGAAGAATTATACATTTAGCAAGGTGACTGGATATAAGGAAACGACTGGTACGATTACACGGAAAGTGTCCGTAAATGTAAAACGTAAAGGACTTCCGGCTATCACATTCCCGTCTGCATCCGGTCTGGTGTATGGTCAGAAGTTAAGTGATGCTGTATTGACAGGAGGTTCCACGGAATATGGAACATTTACATGGGAAAAACCAGATAGAACAGTAGAAGAACAGGATGTTACAACACGCA
>HF987809.1:0-999 GCA_000431135.1 Clostridium sp. CAG:590 | reverse complement strand
CAGCTACCATGAAGTTTGCCTGGAGTAAAAAAGCAATGGCAGATTATGGGATATCAGAACAGGATGAGGACGCAGTCCTGACAAAAGATATTACGGTTATTGTTGCAAAAGCAGATTGCACCCAGACAGCAGAGAAGCCGGTTTTGGTAAAACGTACTTCAAACAGCATTACAGTAAATACGGTAGATGGTGTAGAGTATTCGTTAAATGGTAAGGACTGGATTCAGAAAAAGGCTGATGAAAGCACAGTAACATTTACCGGATTGTCTGCATTTACAAAATATTCTGTTGTGGCAAGATATGCCGAGACAACAACGCACAAAGCAGGAGCAGTATCCGACAAGACAGACGTTTATACGCTGGTAGAAGATCCATATGTTATTGATGTCTCAAAGGCAACAGATGCAAACTACATGGACGCATTACGGGATGAGGACGGAACAACGACTGCAACATTGGCAGATAATGTTCTGACATTGGATAAAAAGGATAAAACATATACGATCTGTGGTAACAATGAGGATATTACGGTTAAGGCAGAGAATATAGTTAAGATTATATTCAAGGATGCAAAGATCAAAGATCTGGTGATTGCAAATACGGATGATACAGTCAATACTGATATTCAGATTGACAAGGCTTCTGACGGAACCGCAACAGATGATGTTGTAATCAAAGGCGGAATCAAGGCAGACAAAGGCTCTGTTACAATTACAGGAGATGGTAAACTAAGCTCCGGAAGGATTGAAGCAACCGGTTCTGTTACCATTAAGGATGCGAATATCAGTGTAAAAGGTGAGAAAGATGTTCCGGCAATCAAGGGAGATAAGGTTACGATCAAGGATTCAACAGTAAAGGCAGATGTACCAAAGGATTCTTCGAAAGAAACAAAACCAATTGAGTCGGGAAATATTACGCTGATTGGTAATAATGACATTTCATCCACGGATGGAGATAAGGATATATATTCATCTGTTCCAAAAGATGAGAACGGACAGG
>HF987808.1 GCA_000431135.1 Clostridium sp. CAG:590 | reverse complement strand
ATCGGAAAGCCATTCCCGCAGGAAAAAGAGCTGACGGAAAAAAGTCTGCGACTGGCAGAACTGGATGCGGCTTTGAACATGGAGGACAGCACAGAATCCCATGAAGAAAGAATGTCAGACCGTCCTTCGGTATTGGCAGATTTGAAATCAAAGTCAGAGCATATCACACCATCCAGAAGTTATGACCGACGGGAGGAGGTGCTGTAATGCAGACAAGGACAAAGCGGATTCACTTTTTGGTATCTCCGGCAGAAGAAGCACAGATTCATCAGAAAATGAGTGAACTCGGAATCCGAAATCGAAATGCCTATTTGCGAAAAATGGCTTTGGATGGGTACTGTATCAAACTGGATTTACAGGATGTCAAAGAACTGGTATCGCTTCTGCGAAGATGCAGTAACAATCTGAATCAGTACGCAAAACGAGCCAATGAAACAGGGAACATTTATGCTGCGGATGTGAATGATTTACAGAAACGGTTGGATGAAATCTGGACAGAAATGAAGAAGGTGTTGGTGCATCTGTCCAGCATCCAGTAACTTATTACCAATGGCTGCGGCAGAGTGTTCTGCCGTGGCCTATCTTTTTTACATCATTGTGTTTCTATCTTTTTTTCAGTAGAATGTAGGTAAGAAGAAAGGAGTGCCGACTATGATGTGGATTTTGAAAATTGTTTTATTCCCTCTGTTACTGGTTATCATGTTTTTACATTTGCTGGTTAAGCTGGCAACCAATCTTTCCTCATTTGTGATTGGATTTTTCATGTTATTTTTCATCGGATGCGGTATCTATAATGTAGTGCAGGCACAATGGTTGAATGTAGCTTTGCTTGCAGGAATGATACTTGTAACATTCATACTTACTTTTCTGATTGTTTGGGTGGAAATGATGGTAGGTCATGCAGTTGATTTTATCAGAAGATTCTATTTTTAGTCGTGTATATGTTATTGAACAAGCAATTATTGAATGCTACAATAGTAGTGATAAATCAGGGTTAATGTAGAAACAGAAAAGGGGTTGATTTATGGGAATCATTAAATTTTTAAGAAAGAAATATTGGAAAGATGCAATCATCAGTGGCGGACAGCCTTTGACATTCAGCTGTGATGGTTTGATGGCAATTCCAGACAAAGCGTATGAACTATTTACAGAAAAAGAATTAGAGGAAATTTACGAAGAAAAGCGTAAAATTCGTGAACGGATAAAACAGAAAATTGCAGAGTTAGATTAAACTCTTGTGAATCTGAAAAAGACAATAGAATAAAGTAAATGAGAGCTGTTGCCGCTTATGGTAGCAGCTTTTTTCATTCAAGGAGGGATTGCTTATGGCGGCGACAAGATTGATTGCACTTCATGTGAATAAAGGCAAGTCGGTGGCACAATGTCTTGCTGACCGCACAGACTATTCACAGAATGCAGAGAAAACCAATAATGGAGAATTTATCAGTTCCTATGAATGTGACCCAAAGACAGCGGATGAAGAATTTCTTCTTTCCAAGCGGCAGTATCGGCATATCACTGGCAGACAGCAGAAAAATAATGTGATTGCCTATCAGATACGGCAGTCTTTCAAGCCAGGTGAAATTACACCGGAGGAAGCAAATCAGGTTGGCTATGAAACAGCGATGCGTTGGACGAAGGGAAAGCACGCTTTTATCGTTGCAACGCATATTGATCGGGCGCACATTCATAATCATATTATTTATAACTCGACGACCTTGGATTGCACACGCAAGTTCAAGGATTTTTTCTTATCTGGACTGGCGGTTCAGAAGCTCAGTGACAGAATATGTGCGGAGCATGGACTGTCTATCATCATGCCGAAGCCATATCGAGAGCGAAAGAAAAGAACTGTATTTCCGAAAAAGCAAAGTGAACGAGATATGCTCTGTGCGGCGATAGACGAGATACTTTCTACAAAACCTAAGAGCTTTGACGAGTTTCTTCAGCAACTGATTCAGATGGAGTATGAAGTGAAGAATGGAAAGAATCTGGCTTTCCGTAAAAGAGGAAAAGCACGCTTTATCAGGCTCCGCTCTCTGGGCGATGAATACAGTGAAGATGCGGTTCGTGCTGTTATCTCCGGTAAGACTTTACATAAAGCGAAGAACACCAGTAAACAGATTCATACGCAGAGAGACTTCCATCTTCTCATTGATATTCAGGCGAAAATGTCAGAAGGAAAATCTATTGGCTATGAACGTTGGGCGAAAAAGTATAACCGTAAAGAAGCTGCCCGTACAGTCTGCCTGTTGAAAGAAAAAGGTGTGGACAGCTATGAAGAATTGACAGTTCTTACCGAAAAAATGTCTGTCCGCTTTAATGAGTTGTCTGGTAATATCAAGTCAGCGGAAAGACGTATGATTGAGATCGGCGCACTGAAAAAGCATATCAACAATTATGCGAAAACCAGAGCCGTTTATGAAGATTATCGTCGTGCTGGATACAGTAAAAAATTCTTTGAAGCACACCGAGAGGAAATTCTTTTGCACAAAGCGGCAAAGGAAGCCTTCGATCAGTTGGGCGGAAAAAAGATTCCATCACGCAAATCGCTGGATGAAGAATTTCATCAACTTCTCACGGAAAAGAAACAGGCTTATACAGAGTATCGCCAGGTAAAGAAAGAAATGCAGGAATATCTGATTGCAAAACAAAATGTTGAACATATTCTTGGTATTGACCGGAAAAAGGAAGAAGAAAAACGATACAAAGAACAGGAACAGCAAGAACAAAAGCACCATCGTTGACCCATGAAGAAAGCCACGGTCTGTACTCTGAAAATAGAGTGAGGATCGTGGCTCTTTTTTAATTTCTATCATTGCTTATGGATTAAATTTGAAGCGAACTTTCTTTCCGTGCCGTAACCGGAATGAATTGAAATCCTGCTTTGCTTTTTCAATTTCTTGGGTCTTATCAGAAGTCTTTTCTTTATCATATAGATCAAACAGGACTTCAACTACAAAGAGTCCATCTTCATCACTGATCCAGAAATCATTTGCATAATGTATCATGACTTCTAAATAATTCTTAGCATCGCAATAGAGATTATTTATGAAAAAACGTTCTCCACTGATGGTGATTTTACCAGTAAGTTTTTCGTCATCCACATCAAGGATAACGTGCAATCCCTGGGTCATTGCTTCTTCCTCTAACCATGGATAAATCAAATCTATCCAGATACGCCACATTTCCTCATTGCGGATTCGGGTGTATTGAGATTCTACAATTTCCTGATGTTTTATACGCAAGTGCAATTCTTCTAAGTCAGCAGAATCATCTGTCTCAAACAGTTCACTTTTATCATTTTTGAACGCTTCAAGTTCTTTCAATTCCTGTCGGTATTCTTCAATATGGTCTACCTCTTTCCTCATAACTATTCCCCTTTCGGTGTCACTTCTCGACAAAAAGTTACACTATACAAATTTTACCACATGGTCAAAAATGTAGCTACTACAAAATAAGGAAACGACCAAACTGGTCGAGCAGCCATCATCGCAGATGATGTTCAAAGGGGATTGGGGATGATTCCCCAACAAGCAATTTGCGAAGATTCGACCGGAGGGAAAATCGAGAAAATATGTCTACGGGACCCCGTAGACACTGCTTGCCAGTTTGTGAACTTCGCTTTTATTCCTTAAAATCTCTGGATTTCTAAAGATACGAATTAGAAGTGTGAGTTTGTAAAGCGAGAATTTGAAAATTAGGTATCCTGATTGTACTACTCACACTTTTGTGCTATGATAGGGGAAGTAATATAAATACTGAGCTTTAGACAGAAGTGATTGTGAGAGGTGAGAATATGGCAGTGTGCTATAAAAAGCTATGGAAAATGCTGATTGATAAAGACATGATAAAAAAAGATTTACGGTTACAGACCGGTTTCAGCTCGACAACAATGTCAAAGCTGTCCAAAGATGAAAATGTCAGCATGGATGTAATAGAAAAGATTTGTACGGTGTTAAATTGTGATGTTGGAGACATCATGGAATTTGTTCCTGATAAAAAAGAGAAACAGTAAGGAGGTACGGTAGTATGGATCATTCTTATCCTTATATTGC
>HF987807.1 GCA_000431135.1 Clostridium sp. CAG:590 | reverse complement strand
CTCACTTACGCTGTGCAAGGGTATTAGTCCTCTGGATCATACTCTAATATATCACCCGGCTGGCAATCGAGCGCATTGCAGATCGCTTCTAATGTCGAGAATCGAATGGCACTTACCTTGCCGGTCTTGATCTTGGAAAGATTCACATTCGATACTCCTACTTTCTCTGATAATTCATTGAGGCTCATCTTACGGTCAGCCATCACACGGTCAAGCCGCAATATAATCTTACCCATAACTTCCGCCTCCATCCTATAATGTCTCGTCTGATTCCTGCTGCAATACAGCTCCATATTGAAAAATGTATGTAAGTGCAAGCACAACCAATACCACTACTACCATATTACCATCGACAGCCAGATTGAAATCCCAACGATCTGACCAAAAACTTGACATTGCAGAATTAGCAACCGAAGATATCACACACCAAGGGATTAAGGAATATGCAAAATGCTTCATCTTCCGGATCACCTCTTCACTGAATGGAGAATCACAATTCTTAATTGCCTTGCATAATGCACCGATAAACCACAATGTTACCATTGTCACGATCAGATTGATCCACGCACCAATCATAAATACACTGATCTTTTTCAAAGAAATCGCTTCGGTCTGCCCGTCTGCATCTAATGAAAATCCCTTATCATCTACCTCAATATTAGATATCTTTGCTGTAATCCCGTTCATATCAATTGTGCTATTCTCTACCACCTTCGTGAGACTTTCTTTCATCTCCTTCTGTCCTTCCTTCGAAAAGGAATTCCCAAACTGCGACATATCCACATATATGGTTGCCCCTGTTCGAACGGTTGCTTTCACAAAGTCCTTCGGAAGTGCTGCCAATGCAATGGTCGCAATCAGGACTCCCGCAATTCCGATTCCTACAAAAATCTTGGCAATCAACGTAATGATGCCCGCTACCTTACCCATATTATTAATCTTAACAACTGCTTCTGGTTTCATAATAAAGTCCTCCTTCATATCAAAAAACACATTTCATTAAATATTTAATGTTTATCGATAATTCCATTATAACAAGACTTTATCATTTGTCAACAAGTTTTTAATGTTTATCATTAAATCATTATTGTTGCACATGTAAACACTATAATTTCTCTATTATTGATATTTCCACTGTTCGGACTGCAACTGCAGATCCACCATATGCTTGTAGATACCATTTTGCTGTTTCAATTGCTCCGGTGTTCCTTGTTCTGCTACCGTGCCATCCTTCAATACCACGATCTTGTCTACCCCGTCTACGGTACGCATACGGTGTGCAATAATCAATACTGTCTTATTCTGAATCAGTTTTGAGATAGATT
>HF987806.1:6889-19424 GCA_000431135.1 Clostridium sp. CAG:590 | reverse complement strand
TATCCGTTTCGCACGTCCGTCACTCACGCTGTGCAAGGGAATTAGTTTTTCTTCCAGGTGGAAGGTGATAGACAAACGAGCAACGGGAACAACTCCAAACGTCCGGCAAGCATATCAAACATCAATACATACTTTGAAAAGCCGGAATACAGATCAAAGTTTCTGGTCGGTCCGACGAGAGAAAGTCCGGGACCGATGTTGCCTAAGGCAGAGGCAACGGCAGTAAAGTTTGTTACAAGATCAAATTCGTCGACACTGATCAAAAGTGTAGAACAAACAAAGATCATCATGTACACGATCAAAAAGATGTTAGCAGAACGAAGTACATTGTGTGCTAACGGTTTTCCATCGATTTTGATTACTTTTACGTTACGGGGATGGCATAATTGTGCGATCTCTTTTTTTACGGTCTTCAGATAGATCAAAATTCGGGATACTTTAATACCGCCGCAGGTACTGCCGGCGCAACCGCCAATAAACATCAACAAGACGAGAATGCTTTTGGATAATCCGGGCCATACGTCAAAGTTGGCAGAGGAGAATCCGGCAGTCGTCATAATGGAACCGACCTGAAAACTGGCATGGCGGAAACTTTCTTCAAGTGTGTATCCTGTCTGAAAAATATTGGCTGTAATAATGGCAATGGAACCAAAGAATACGGCAATATACAGTTTAATCTCCTGCATGGAAATAGCATCCCGAAAACGTTTGATCCATACAAAGAAATAGAAGTTATAATTGAAACCGGATAAAAATAAAAATAGTGTTGTAACATATTGGATGGCTGGTGAATATCCGCATATCGAATCATTTTTCACACCAAATCCGCCGGTACTGGTTGTTGCAAAGGATGTACATACGGAATCGAAAAATGGCATTCCGGCGATTACAAGACTGATGATCTGTAACATGGTCAGTGCAAAATAAATGGCATACAGATAGTATGCAGTTTTCTGAATCTTTGGCACCAGTTTTCCAACATTTGGACCGGGACTTTCAGCTTTCATAAGGTATAGATCCTGTCCGCCGCTTAAAGGAATCAGGGCGAGCATAAATACAATAACACCCATACCACCGATCCACTGGATGAAACAACGCCAGAAATTCATGCAACGGGGAAGACTTTCAACCTCGTGCAGAATAGAAGCTCCGGTTGTTGTGAAACCGGAAATACACTCAAACAAGGCATTGGTAAAGGAAGGGATTGATTTGCTTAAAAAAAATGGCAGGCATCCGGTAATGGATAAGAGAATCCAGCTAATCGCAGTGATAACAAATCCCTCTTTTGCGTAAAATTTGGTATATTTTGGACGTTTTCTCGTAAGAAAAAGACCGACCATGAACATTACCAGAGAACACAGCAGAAAATATTTTCCGCAATCCTCTCCGTAATAGATCGATACGGTGAAAGGTAATATCATCAAGGCGGCTACTGTATTCAAGAGCCAGCCTAACAAATAAAATATCATTGTTATATTCATAGCATTCTCCCTATGCCCGATCTAAGATATCGGTAATATCGGTTAATCCTTTATTGGTAGTTACAACAATAACGGTGTCTCCGTTCATAATGCAGTCTCTACCGCTCGGAGTAAGGATCTTGCCGTTACGCACAATGGTACAGATTATTAGATTCTTCTTCAGGTTAAGATCCATCAGTGGTTTGTCTGTTACCTTTGACTGCCGATGGATTCGGAATTCCAAAGCCTCCACGCGGTCATCTAACATCCGGTGAAGTGTTTCAATGTTGCTTCCTAATGAATTCTGGAGCGCACGAACATACTGGATGATGGATTTGGATGTAATGTTTTTTGGACAGGCAATCGTTCCGATCGGCATATCATCAATGACTTCTTCAAACGATACTTTATCTACTTTTGTGATGATCTTTGCGTCACTTACCTTGTTGGCAAACAGGGAAAGTACAAGATTTTCCTCATCAAGATTTGTAAGGGATACAAAGGCATCCGTTTCGTCAATTCCTTCTTCTAATAAAAGCTGGCGGTCAGTTGCATCTCCGTTGATGATCATAACATGTGGAAGAGAATCACTTAATTTTTCACACTGCTCAAAATTCTGCTCGATGATCTTGACCTGTAAATGTGCAGACTCTAAATGTTTTGCGAGATAATATGCAATCGTGCTTCCTCCAATGATCATAACGGAGCGGATCCGTTTTGCTTTGATACCAATCTTCTGTAATAAGGAATGAATCTCAGCCGGCGGAATGATAACATACATCTTGTCTCCGACGTGAAGCACTGTATTTCCGTCTGGAATAATGACATCATGAGCACGCTCAATGGCACAGATCAAAGTATTGGTGTGTACCTTGGTCGCAAATTCGTACACGGGCATATTGTCGACTATGGAACCCTGTGGAACCGGTAATTTGATCAGATTCGCGCGTCCCTTGACAAAGGATGTAATGTCTAAGGCACTTGGCACCTCGATCAGGCGGGCGATACTTTGTGCACATGCAAGTTCCGGATTGATCGCCATGGCCAGACCTAATTCCTCACGAAGATATTTGATCTCATCAAAGTATTCCGGATTCCGGACTCTTGCAATCGTATTACAGTTACCGGCTTTCTTTGCAATCAGACAGCAAAGCAGATTGATCTCATCTTTGCCGGTTACGGCAATTAACAGGTCGCTGTCCTTGATGCCTGCCTCCATTTGTACACGGTATGAAGTACCGTTTCCCACAATTCCCTGAACATCCAGATCGGAAAGTACGCGGTCTAATTTGTCGCTGTTTGTGTCGATCACAGTGATGTCGTGTTTCTCTTCATTTAATTCTTCTGCTAAGGCATAGCCGACTTTGCCGCACCCAACAATAATTATTTTCATAATGTTCTCCTGTTTCTATGCGAATAGTGAGCAGTCGTTTTTGCTCTGATTTATATAGGTTCACACAACCTCTTCCCATCATAGCACAATTCGCAAAAATATACTATATTTCCAATTAGTATTTTAGCCGCACTTTAACCGGCGGGGAGATAATCTACACATATCGCTGAATGTGTACATAAACTTTGCCCTTTCGTGTATTGCCGCCCGCATGATCAAATATAAACTTGCCGTGTCCACGGACAGAAAATATATCACCATTATTCAATGAAATGCTGTTTCTCCCGGTTACGTGGCCATTTAGTGTCACTTGTTTGTTTTCGAACAGGGCGAGCGCCTCTTTTCTGGAACATTTGAGTAATGCGGCTAAAATGACGTCTAATCGGAGAGAAGCAACGGGAAAGGTCTCTTCTATCATAGCAGGCTTCAAAGCGGGAATGTCGGTTTCAACGATCTTGCATTTGACGTTGGTGTGTTTTACTTTGGTTAACTCTTTGCAGATATATTCGGCAATCTGGGGAAGACAGTATATAAATGCAGTCTTTTCTTTTACAATAATATCCCCGAGGGTATCCCGTTCGATTCCTAAATGCATTAAGGCACCTAAAAAGTCCCGGTGGGAAAGGTCATCGCTGAATTTTTCCAAGAGTGGACTGACCATAACAACTTTAATCGGAAATTCTCCAGGATATCCGAATTCTTCTTCTGAACCAAAGCCGGCCATCTGGCGCTCGCAAATTTCACCGCCACCATTTAACTCTATATGTATATAGCTGATCTCAGCACGCAATTCTTCCAATATCGATTGTTCTGCCAAAGACAGAAAATTACTATATGTATATATATTCTGATTGTATGCCCTTTTGGCAAGATCACTCAGCCGTCCCTTCAATATCTGTTCTTCTGTCATATCCATACTCCTTCCGATGAGCTCACACATATACTGTGAGACTTGGGGCTATTTTAGCATATTTGGGCGGAAGAATCCATGTGAATGGTTGCATATTTGGGAAAATGATTTTATAATGGGACAATCAGGTTTAGAAAAGGAAATGGTATGAGAAAATGAGGTTTGTGATACAGCGTGTGACAAGAGCAAGTGTGACGATTGAGGAGCGAGTGGCAGGACAGATCCGGGACGGATTTTTGGTACTGATCGGAGTGGAAGATTCCGATACAAAAGAGATTGCGGATAAAATGATCCGTAAGATGTTGGGACTGCGTATTTTTGCAGATGAACAGGGTAAGACGAACTTAAGCCTGGCAGACGTGAATGGACAGCTTCTTCTTGTTTCACAGTTTACGTTATACGCCGACTGCAGGAAGGGCAACCGCCCTTCGTTTGTGAAAGCGGGACAACCGGATATGGCAAAAGCGATGTATGAATATGTGGTCGGAGAGTGCCGGAAACAGATTTCGGTGGTTGAGACCGGAGAGTTTGGTGCAGATATGAAGGTGGAATTATTAAATGATGGACCATTTACCATTTTGTTAGATAGTGCGGAGATTTGTTAGGAAAGGAGAGCCGGAGAGGCGGGAGAACATATATATGAAGAAAGAGCAATTTCGGACGTTATTACAGCAAAAGATTATCGTGTTAGATGGTGCAACCGGAACCAATTTACAAAAGGCAGGTATGCCGACAGGAGTCTGCCCGGAACAATGGATCTTAGATCATCCGGATGTGTTGGTGGATCTGCAAACGGATTATATTAATGCAGGAAGTAATATAGTATATGCTCCGACATTTTCAGGTAACCGGATCAAGTTAGAAGAGTATGGATTGCAGGACCGGTTGGAAGAGATCAATACCAAATTAGTGGAGCTTTCGAAGAAAGCGGTAGCGAGAACCGGATATCGTGCGTATGTAGCAGGTAATCTGACTATGACCGGACGACAACTGTATCCAATCGGCAAGTTGATGCCGGAAGAGCTGATTGATGTGTATAAGGAACAGATCCAGTGCCTTGTAAAATCGGGAGTGGATCTGTTAGTAGTAGAGACGATGATGAGTTTAGCGGAGGCAAGGGCTGCACTGATCGCAGCAAAGGAAACCTGTGACCTTCCGGTTATCATCAGTATGACATACGGTGAGGATGGAAGAACGCTTTACGGAACGGATCCGGCGACCGCAGTAGTTGTATTGCAGAGTTTAGGTGCGGATGCGATTGGTATTAACTGTTCAACCGGACCGGAGGAAATGATTCCACTGGTGGAACAGATGAAGCAATATGCCAATGTACCAATTCTTGCAAAGCCCAATGCTGGTATGCCGGAACTTGTGGACGGAGAAACTGTGTATGCAATGACACCGGAAGAATTTGCAGCTTATGGAAGACGTTTAGTGGAAGCGGGAGCCGGAATTGTAGGTGGCTGCTGTGGTACAACCAAAGATCACATTACGGCTCTGGCACAGACTGTCCGGCTGATGGACGTTCCGGAAGTTTCCAACAAGAAAAAACGTGTGGTTGCATCGGAAAGAAAAATACAGGAGATTGAGTTAAATGGCGGTTTTCTGGTTGTAGGAGAACGAATCAATCCGACCGGCAAGAAGAAATTACAGGAACAACTGCGACAGGATAATCTGGATCTGGTCATTCAAATGGCAGAGGAACAGGAAGAAAAAGGCGCAGCGATATTAGATATCAATGTCGGTATGAATGGAATTGATGAAGATGCGATGATGCAGAAAGTTTTATACGAAGTGACCGGTACGGTAAACCTTCCGCTTTGCATTGATTCTTCTTATGTTGAAGTGATCGAACATGCGCTGCGTATTTATCCGGGACGTGCACTGATCAATTCCATTTCATTAGAAAAAGAGAAGTTTGAGAAACTAATGCCGATCGCAAGAAAATATGGTGCGATGTTTATTTTACTTCCGTTGTCAGATGAAGGTCTGCCAAAGAATATTGAAGAAAAACAGAAAATTATTCATACGATATATGACCGGGCGATGGAGTTGGGATTTACCAAAGAGGATATCGTAGTCGATGGACTGGTGGCAACGGTTGGAGCAAACCGGAATGCCGCGATCGAGACTATGGAGACAATCACTTATTGTAAAGAAGAAATGCAGATTGCAACGATCTGTGGATTGTCAAACATTTCGTTTGGATTACCGGAGCGGGGATTTGTCAACACAGCATTTCTTACGATGGCAATTTCAAAAGGACTTACGATGGCGATCGCCAATCCGTCGCAGGATCTGTTGATGAATGCAGCATATGCATCGGATCTGCTGCTTAATAAGGAAGGATCAGATGTACGATATATTGAAAATGTAAAATCCTTGTCCATGACTTCCGGGAACAGTGTTCCGGCAACGAAGCAGGAGGATAAGAAAACACAGGAAAATGCGGGTAATACGGAACATTCCAAACTATATGAGAATGTACTAAAGGGAAATAAGCGTACCATGGTGGATGATGTGAAAGCGTTTTTGGCAGCGGGAAATGCACCGCAGTCGGTGATCGAAGAACATCTGATACCGGCAATCAATGAGGTCGGCGTATTGTTTGACCGGAAAAAATATTTCCTGCCACAGCTCATTTCTTCTGCTGAGGCGATGGAGACGGCGATTTCATATGTGGAACCGATGCTTCCAAAAGCAGAAAGTGGTGAGGACACGGCAACGATCGTGGTGGCGACGGTAGAAGGGGACATTCATGATATTGGCAAGAATCTGGTTGTGCTGATGCTGAAGAATTATGGATATAACGTAATCGACCTTGGAAAGGATGTTCCCAAAGAAGAGATTGTGGCAACTGCAATGAAAGAAAATGCTGCAATCATTGGATTGTCTGCATTGATGACCACAACTATGATGCGAATGAAAGATGTCGTGGAATATGCGAAAGAGCAGAATTGTTCTGCGAAGATCATTATCGGTGGAGCGGTGATCACACAAGGCTTTGCGGATGAGATTGGTGCGGACGGATATTCGAAGGATGCAGCAGAGGCATGCCGTGTGGTAGAAAGACTATTAGAACAATAAAATAGTATTGATTTGTGCGCAGCACCGTAGAGGAAATGCAAATATTTGTCAGATGAATGTAACGCATGAGTGACGTGAAAGAAATTAACGTATCCATTTTATACATGAAAATGAAGTGAAAATGTTTGACATGAAATCGAATAGTTGCTACAATACCCATAGTTGCGTAAAGATACATTTTGTCGTGTATCTTGTATTGAGAAAGGTGGAGTAATTTTGAAGAAAATGGTATTATCCCTGCTGGTTGACAATACATCGGGTGTATTGAGCCGGGTATCAGGATTATTTAGTAGAAGAGGATATAATATTGACAGCTTATCGGTAGGTGTGACAGAGAATCCGAAGTATTCCCGCATGACGGTTGCGGTAAGTGGAGACGATCTTACATTAGAGCAGATTGCGAAACAGTTGAATAAGCTAGAAGATGTTGTGAATATCACAGAACTAAAGGATGGACAGTCGGTTTGCAGAGAATTAGTCTTAGTGAAAGTTAAGACGAATCGTGAAGAAAAACAACAGATCATTGCAATCACAGATGTGTTCCGTGCAAAGATAGTAGATGTATCGATTGAATCATTGATGATCGAGCTTACGGGTAATGCCAATAAGATTGAAGCATTTATCGGACTGTTGGATGGGTTCGAGATAGAATCGATCGTAAGAACCGGATTGACCGGATTAACAAGGGGTAGTGCTGATTTATAAGAGTCAGTGATACATAAATTATTATTTAGGAGGAACTGGAAAATGGCAGAAGCAAGAATATTTTACCAGGAAGATTGTAACTTATCATTATTAGATGGCAAGACTATCGCAGTCATCGGTTACGGTAGCCAGGGTCATGCGCATGCATTGAATGCAAAGGAGTCAGGCTGTAACGTTATTATTGGTTTGTACGAAGGCAGCAAATCATGGGCAAAGGCAGAAGCTCAGGGATTTGAGGTTTATACAACAGCTGAGGCAGCTAAGAAAGCAGATATCATCATGATCTTAATCAATGATGAATTACAGGCTGATATGTACAAGAAGGATATCGAGCCAAACTTAGAGCCGGGTAACATGTTAATGTTCGCTCATGGTTTCAATATTCATTTTGGATGTATCGTACCACCTAAGGATGTTGATGTAACAATGATCGCACCAAAGGCTCCGGGACATACAGTACGTTCTGAGTATCAGGCAGGTAAGGGTACTCCATGTTTGATCGCTGTTGAACAGGATGCAACAGGTCAGGCTCAGGAGATTGCATTAGCTTACGCTTTGGCAATCGGTGGAGCAAGAGCTGGTGTATTGGAGACAACATTCCGTACAGAGACAGAGACAGACTTATTCGGTGAGCAGGCAGTACTTTGCGGTGGTGTTTGTGCATTGATGCAGGCAGGTTTCGAGACACTTTGCGAAGCAGGATATGATCCTCGTAATGCATACTTCGAGTGTATCCATGAGATGAAATTGATCGTAGATCTGATCTATCAGTCAGGTTTCGAAGGAATGAGATATTCTATCTCTAACACTGCTGAGTATGGTGATTATGTAACAGGTCCTAAGATTGTTACAGAGGATACTAAGAAAGCAATGAAGAAAATTCTTTCTGATATCCAGGATGGTACATTTGCAAAAGAGTTCCTGTTAGATATGTCACCTGCAGGACGTCAGGTTCATTTCAAGGCTATGAGAAAGCTTGCTGCGGAGCATCCATCAGAGATCGTTGGTAAAGAGATCCGTAAGTTATATAGCTGGAATAATGAGTCAGACAAGTTGATCAACAACTAATCTGCATAATAGATGAAATAGAATTAGGGTGCTGTTTATGGAGACACGAACGGCATCCTTTTTCAATATATAGAGCAGATCAGGATTAGTCACAGACGAAAGGAAAAATGAATGAAAATAAGAACAATGGCAGCAACTGCAATAGTAATGACTTTGGTGCTGATGATGACTGCGTGTGGAATAGGAAAGCAATGGATTTTTTCGCTAAATGGGGAAAAACTTTATAATAAAGATGTTGACGCATATGGATATGTATATGTTATGGATCACAATATAGCAAATGATGGACAGATGGATACGTCATATGATGAAAAGGACACATATGCTGAACATTATAAGAAAGAACTTGAGGATGAGCTTCTTTCGAATGTACTGCTGCGGCAGGCGGCACAGGATGATAAGATCGGGTTATCTGCAAAAGAGAAAAAAGCATGTAAGAAAAAGGCAGAGGCGTTGGTGAACACATATGGAGAGGATACATTAAAACAAAAAGGTCTGACACAGAAAGATATTCAGAATGTATATGAAGATCAGAGATTAGCAGAGGATTATGTGACGGCTAAGGGGAAGGAAGACAGTGTTTCCCGGGATATAGAGGATGATCCGGAAAAGGAGCGATATGTTGCCGTGTATCAGATATTGTTTCCTACGGTGCAGTTGGATGATAATGGTTTTGTCAGATCGGGTGATGATGGGAGACGGGTTGAAGTTTCCGCAGAGGAGAAAGCGCAACAGAAAGAACGTGCTGAGGAACTGCATTCTAAGGTGTCTGATGGGGAAAATATAGAAACCGCATGGAAAACGTTTTCTTCATATGTGACAGGCAATAAGACCAGCTATCTTTATAGGGATCTGGATGGTGAATATAAGAAACAGGTAGATGTATTATCAGAAGGTCAGATCAGTGAAGTTTTTGAAGGCAAATATGGATACTATATTGTCCGTTTAGATCAAAAGGAAGATACAGAATATTCTGATCGAATTACAAATTATGAAAAACAGGAGACAATACAGAATCTTCAAAAAGAGTTAATTAACGATCTGTATACCCGGTATGTCGGCAATGACAAAGGGTATAGGAATGATAAGCGTTGGGAAGCGGTATCTATTCTGGAGTATTTGAAATAAGAACCGGTATGTAAGTGAGAGAAACGATTGGCAGGTTATGTTGCCGATTGTTTCTCTCTTTTCGGATTCCGAAAATGTTTTGAACGGTTGACGGGTGACTAGAGATTTTTTGCAATTGCATCGTATAAATCTAATACGCAATGCTCATCCGGTGCAAAATGTTCGCAGTTCAGACAGCTTGTGCAATCACAGCTGACGCAGTTTGAAAGTTCACTGTTTGTTGTTTTTGCATAAGAACTACAACGTTTTGCAACTGCTTCGTATTCTTTTTTAGAACTTCGCATGACGGATACTCCTTTCACATAGAATTATATATAGTAAATATGTTATGATTTCATAAGACTATTGACATAGATGATAGAAAATGTTTTTGTGATAATGAAATCATACCATACGAATAGTATGACTTGACAAGAGATATTTCATTCAGTAAAATTGAAATTAAATTTGCTTTTTAGGAGGATGATTATTTGGAACCCGACTCGACGATACAAGTTGTTGCTATTTTAATTTTAATATTACTTTCAGCATTTTTCTCATCTGCGGAAACGGCACTTACTACGGTGAATAAGCATCGTCTGCGTGCGCTGGCAGAAGAAGGAAACCGGAATGCACAGAGAGTACTGAAACTGATTGAGAATCCTGCCAAAATGTTGAGTGCGATATTGATTGGCAATAACATTGTGAATATTTCCGCATCTGCTCTTACTACGACAGTTACAACGAATGTGTTTGGCAGTAAGTTTGTCGGAGTGTCTACCGGAATTTTGACATTGGTCGTACTGCTGTTTGGTGAGATTACACCGAAATCTCTGGCAACTTTATATAATGAGAAGATTGCATTGATCTATATTCATGTTGTTGCACCGTTGGTTACGTTATTGACGCCGGTGATCTGGCTGGTTGATAAATTAAGCGGAATTATCTTTTTTATATTACGAGTGGATCGGGATGCAGCCAATAATCAGATGACGGAGGGAGAACTTCGGACGATTGTAGATGTCAGCGTGGAAGACGGAGTTATCGAAAAAGAGGAGAAATCCATGATCAATAATGTTGTGGATTTTGGTGATTCAAAGGCGAAGGACGTAATGGTGCCGAGAGCAGACATGGCTTTGGTGTCGGTTGATGCCACGTTTGATGAAGTGTTTGAGATCTTTAATGAAGAACACTATTCCAGATTGCCTGTATATGACGATAACAAAGACACGGTAATCGGTATTGTGTATCTGAAAGATCTTTTCTTTTTCCAGAATCAGAACGATAATAAAAAGATGGCATTTTCGATTCGGAATATTATGAGAGAACCGTTTTTTGTATATGAGTACCAGAAGACATCTTCCATAATGGCGGAGATGCGGAATCGTTTTGTGTCATTGGCAATTGTATTAGATGAATACGCAACGGCGGTCGGTTTGATCACGATTGAGGATCTGATTGAGGAGATTGTAGGAGAGATTCGTGATGAGTTTGATATGGATGAATTGAAGATGATCACAAAGATATCAGATAATCATTATGAGATTGACGCAGCAATGAAATTAAGTGACTTAAAGGACAGTATTGGCATTGAATTAGAATCTGAAAATTATGATTCGCTCGGTGGATACGTGATCGAACTGTTAGATCATCTTCCGAATGTCGGAGAGACGGTGAAAAAGGACGGCATGACATTTCAGGTTGTTTCAATGGAGAAGAACAGGATTGACCGTATTGCAGTTACGATAGATGCAGAACTGCAGGAGTGATATATATAATAAGAACAAAGAGAGGTTAAAGGCATGATTAGTGCAAATAATGTAACATTACGATTTGGAAAGAAAGCGTTATTTGAGGATGTAAATATCAAGTTTACGGAAGGAAATTGTTATGGATTGATCGGTGCGAACGGTGCAGGCAAGTCTACTTTTTTGAAGATACTTTCCGGTGAGATTGAGACTACAAAAGGTGACGTTACTATGAATGCGGGAGAGCGGCTTTCTGTGTTGCAGCAGGATCATTTCAAATATAATGATTATACGGTGTTAGATACTGTGATCATGGGTAACAAACGCCTTTATGAAGTGATGAAGGAGAAAGAGGAGATTTACGCAAAACCGGATTTCTCGGATGAAGATGGTGCAAGAGTTGCGGATTTAGAGGCGGAATTTGCAGAGATGAACGGTTGGGAAGCGGAATCGGACGCAGCTACATTGCTGAATGGTCTTGGTGTTGGAACGGACTACCATTACAAGCAGATGGTGGAACTGGAAGATACATTGAAGGTTAAGGTTTTACTGGCACAGGCGTTGTTTGGTAATCCGGATGTACTGCTTTTGGACGAGCCTACGAACCATTTGGATCTGGATGCGATTGCATGGCTGGAGGAGTTTTTGATCAATTTTGAGAACACGGTAATTGTAGTGTCGCATGACCGTTATTTCCTGAACAAAGTATGTACACATATTGCAGATATTGATTATGGTAAGATCCAGTTATATGCCGGTAACTATGATTTCTGGTATGAGTCAAGTCAGTTGATGATCAAACAGATGAAAGAAGCAAATAAGAAAAAAGAAGAAAAGATCAAAGAGTTGCAGGAATTTATCCAGCGATTCTCTGCTAATGCGTCCAAATCAAAACAGGCAACATCCAGAAAACGTGCTTTGGAAAAGATTGAGTTAGATGAAATGCGTCCGTCCAGCAGAAAGTATCCGTACATTGATTTCCGTCCGAACCGTGAGATTGGTAATGAGGTTCTGACTGTGGAGAATCTTACTAAGACGGTAGATGGTGAAAAAGTAC
>HF987806.1:0-6838 GCA_000431135.1 Clostridium sp. CAG:590 | reverse complement strand
GATAAGGTTGCATTTGTCGGACCAAACACATTGGCAACAACCATGCTTTTTAAGATATTAGTTGGCGAAGAAGAACCGGATAGCGGATCTTACAAATGGGGTGTGACAACCTCGCAGGGATATTTCCCAAAAGACAATACAAAGGAATTCGATAATGATCTTACGATTGTAGACTGGCTGACACAGTTTTCGGAAGAAAAGGATCCGACTTATGTGCGAGGTTTCCTTGGAAGAATGTTGTTTGCTGGTGATGACGGCGTGAAAAAGGTAAAAGTTCTTTCCGGAGGAGAAAAAGTCCGCTGTCTGCTTTCTAAAATGATGATCATGGGTTCGAATGTGTTAGTGCTTGATGAGCCAACCAACCATTTGGATATGGAATCTATTACGGCTTTGAATAATGGACTGATCAAATTTCCTGGCGTTATCCTGTTCTCATCGCAGGATCATCAGTTTATCCAGACAACAGCAAACCGTATCATGGAGATCACGGCAACCGGATTGATTGATAAGATGACCACATATGATGAATATTTAGAGAATGATGAACTGGCAAGAAAACGTCAGGTTATGAATGTGGATACATCCGAAGACAATGATTAGGAATAGGAAATGATACGACAATGAAAGAATTTTTACACAAGATAGTCAAGATATTTTTGATATTACTTCTGTTGACGGCGGCAATTACGATTGCGGTTGTCGGAGTTGTGTATTTTAATCACCAAACCAAATTAAAAGAAGAATCATCCCTGGTTGAGACTCCGCCCGGACAGATGGTAGAGGTTGATGGTCATCAAATGCATGTATATATTGCAGGAGATGAGAAGGCAAAGCATACGATCGTATTTATTCATGGAAATAACATGACAGACGATTCCATAGCGATGCAGCCGCTCTTTGGAGAACTGTCAGCTGATTATCGTATAGTATATGTAGATCGTCCCGGCAATGGATACAGTGAAGGCGGATGCAAGGATAAAAGCGTAAAGCATCTTACCGAGGAGACCAGAGAGGCAGTCAATAAGGCGGGCGTAGATGGAAAAGTGATCTTGTTTGCGCAGACGACTGGAGGAATAGAAGCAACTTACTGGGCATCACAGTATCCGGATGAGGTGGAAAGCATAATTGGTCTGGATATGTACAGTCCGAAAGAATATGAGTCGGACGAAGGAGAGGATATGGGATTCCGCTATATGTTGTATCTGTTCGCTCGAACCGGAATTATACGTCATGTGGATTCTGTGTATCCAACGGATTCGTATGATCTATATACTGACAAGGAAATGCTGATAAGAAAAGCACTGATCTCTAAGACAACATATTCCAAGGATATCTATGAAGAGGATAAGATGATCGGAGAGAATGCAAGAGCAACAGATCAGGAATCTGTATATGGAAAGACACCGATGTTTTTGATATTTTCAAATCCAATCAAGGAACCGTATCTGTCTACAGATTCATCTGCCAGAGAAGACTTGAAAAAAATGCAGGAGTCTTATCCTGACTATGACTTTGAAAAAGCATATAATGAGAAAAGGATGAAGTATTTTAGTAAATATGACAATGTAGAATGCATAGAAATGGCAGGACCGTCAGCATTATATACATATGATCCGGTCGGATTGGCAAGCAGAATACATGAATATATTGAAAAAATGGACTAATTGACAGTTTTTAACAAGAGTTGTGCGAAATTCCCTTGGGATTTTGCACAACTTTTTTTAAAAATAGATAATAAGAACACTGATTTTTCATGATATTGAGACAATGTGTATAAAAACTATAAAGATTTTAGAAAAAAACACTTGCCAAATTGTCTAATGTGTCCTATAATGTACCTATGTTGAATTGAGAAATTCAAACATATTCCGTCAAGTACATATGAATCCGACGGAATAACACACACATTTTTAAAGGAGGGTTTTTTCGTGAAAAAATTCAAAAAAGTAATGGCATTGTCATTAGCTATGGCAATGGGATTATCCCTTGTAGCTTGTGGTGGTTCTTCAGATGATACTACTACAGAGGGAACAACAACTGCAGCAGGTGGAGATGATTCTACTCCAACAACAGAGGCAGTTGCAGACTTCGAGATGCCAGCAGAAGATGGCGAGAAGATTTATGTTTACTCTTGGAACACAGAGTTAGGTGATGGCTTATTAAAGGACTTCCAGGAGAAGTATCCACAGTATGCTGATCAGGTTGAGTACGTTAACCTTGGTGTAGGCGGAACTGACCCAGAGTATCAGACACAGATCGATGCTCAGTTACAGGCTGGAACAGGTGCTGAGAAGTACCCTTCAATCATTGCAGCTGATAACGACGTAGCTCTTCACTGGGTACAGTCAGATTACACTCTTAACTTAGCTGATATCGGAGTCGGCGGAGATGACACGGCTGAAATGTTCAAGTACACATTGGATTATGCTACATACAATGGAAGCTTAAAGGCTCTTTCATGGCAGGCAACTCCAGGTGTTGTATGTTACAGAACTGATATCGCTGAAGAAGTTTTAGGCGCTGGCGACAGAGAGACAGTTCAGGCTGCAATCGCTGATTGGGATAAGTTCTTCGAGACAGCTGATAAGATGAAAGAAAAAGGATACAAGATGGTATCTGGTCCAGATGATATCAAGTACCCATTAGCTGATTCTAAGACTTCTCCATGGGTTGAAGATGACAAGTTAAACATCGATGGATGGGTTAACACATATCTTGAGTATGCTAAGAAGTTATATGATGGAGATTACACAAACAAGACTGCTATGTGGTCTGATGCTTGGTCACAGGGTATGGACGGAGATGTATTCTGCTACTTTGGTACTACATGGTTCTTATACTGGTCATTATTACCAGACAATGAGGATGGAACAAATGATGCTAAGCACGTTGAGGATTACAACATTGTAACTGGTCCACAGACATATCACTGGGGTGGTACATACCTTTCAGTTGGAAAAGATTGTCCTAACACAGCTTTAGCTGCATTAGTATTAAAGACAATCTGCTGCGATAAGGATGTATTGAAGGCTCATTGCGAGAGCTCATCTGACTTTGTTAACAACAAAGCAGCTGTTCAGGAGTTAATTGATGAAGGTAAGGGCGCTTCTAAGAAGTGTGGTGGAGAGAATCCATTGCCAGCATTCATGGAAGCTGCTGAAGGAATCAGCTTACCATACGCTACTCCATATGATGCTATTTTCAATGGTTTTGTTGATACAGCTTCTCAGGCTTACAACTCAGGTGAAATTAAGTCTGTAGATGAAGCTATCCAGAAAGTGAAAGATCAGGTATCTGATGGATACAGCTTCATTACTGTAGAATAATTATTGAATCAGTTTAACTGAAACATAATTGTATGTTATGCACCGGCATTTTTGCCGGTGCATAATTAAACAAAAAAATAGGCTGATTTAGCCTAAGATAAGCATTATCAAGCCGCTATTGGACATTTTGTAAAGTGAAAAATGCATAATTGTTCATTTTACAAAATGTCTGATTGGGGGTTCGTGATTAGATATGCTGAAAATAAAAATTGGGGAAGTGAAGAGCATGAATAAAAGTAAAACAGTTGAATATGGTAAGTATGGATATATGTTCATCGCACCATTCTTCATCGTATATTTAATCTTCCAATTATATCCGTTAGTGTATACTGTATGGCTCAGTTTCGTTGAGAATTACTACAAAGGATTACAGCAGATTGGACCAAATTTCGTAGGACTTAATAACTACTTATCAGTATTGATTGACACGGATAATAATTATCAGATTGTGGAAGGTGCCAAATTCTTAGACACAATGACAGTTATGTCAATCAAGAACACACTGGTTATGTGGATCTTTAACTTTGTTCCACAGATCTTATTATCATTATTGTTAGCAGCATGGTTTACAGATACTACTGTTAAATTAAAAGGACAGGGTGCATTTAAGGTAATTATGTTCATGCCGAACATTATTACAGCATCTACAATCGCTGTATTGTTCTATTCATTATTCAATAACAGTGGTCCATTTACATCTGTATTAAGAAACTTACATATTATTAGTCAGAATTATGATTTTATGGAGAGTAAAGCCGGTACAATCGGTTTGATCGCGTTCATGCAGTTCTGGATGTGGTATGGTAATACAATGATCGTGTTGATTGCAGGTATCTTAGGTATCAACCCATCACTTTACGAAGCAGCGATGGTGGATGGTGCAAGTAGCAGACAGACATTTTTCAGTATTACATTGCCATTGTTAAAGCCGATTTTGCAGTATACATTAGTAACATCTGCAATCGGTGGTCTTCAGATGTACGATATTCCGGCATTGTTTAACGTATCCGGTACAGGTGATGCGTTACCAAACTATGCATCTCAGACAATTACCATGTATATTCGTAGATTAGGATTTACTACGAAGGATATGGGTAAATCTGCAGCTGCATCTATGATTCTTTTCGTAGTAACTTTAGTAATCAGCTTGTTGTTCTTCGCATTGACACGTGAACGTGAGCCAAAGCAGAAACATGCGGTAATTAAGTAGGAAGGGGGCATAGATAATGGCAAAAAATAATGCAACAGAAGAAAGCTACTCAGCAAAGATTCATGCCCAGAAGGTGTTCCGTACAATTATTTGTGTATTTCTTTGTTTCTTGAGTATTGTACCGTTTTATGTTATGATAATTAATTCGACTAGATCATCTGCAGCGATTCAGAGAGGTATCTCTTTGATTCCAAGTAGATTCTTTGTCGCAAACTTTCAGAACTTGGTAGCGAAATCAAAAGGTATTGGTGCACCTCTTTGGAAGTGTATGTTTAACTCTTGCTTGATTTCAATTCCTGCAACAGCATTACAGGTATATTTCTCAACGTTTACTGCATATGGTATTACAGTATATCGTTTTAAATTGAGAAATTTTGCAGCTTCATTTATTATGGCCATCATGATGATTCCTGCACAGGTGTCTATCATCGGTTTCATGTCATTCATGATGAAGATTGGATTATATAATACATATATTCCTCTTATTGTTCCTGCAGTTGCTGCACCATCTACATACTACTTCATGAAGCAGTATATGGAGCAGGCATTATCTATTGAGATTGTAGAGGCTGCCAGAATTGATGGTTCTGGAGAATTTAAGACCTTTAACAGCATTGTACTTCCGTTGATGAAGCCGGCTATGGCTACGCAGGCGATCTTCGCATTCATCGCATCATGGAACAACTTGTTCACACCAAGTATGATGTTGCTTGATAAGAGTAAGAATACATTACCAATGTTCGTTCAGACATTACGTTCAGAGCAGTTCCGTTCTGACTATGGTATGATTTACTTCGGATTGTTCATCACTGTATTACCGATCTTTGTCGTTTACTTTGCATTGTCAAAGTACATCATTGCCGGTGTTGCACTCGGTGGTGTTAAGGAGTAATTCCGGAACATAATTTGGTGTATAAGATGCCCCTTATGGTTGTGTACCATAAGGGGTTTTTTGTGTAGACAACGAGCCGAGTACAAATTCGTGCTTGCACGAAAATCTATATATGAAAAAGTGTCTTTTTGAAAAGTTTATGAACTTCTAAAAAAGAGTTGAAACGAGTATTTGTTTGTACTACAATGAGTATTGTGTGATTAGGTGTATGATGAAAGATACCAATAGAACACCGGAATATAGTATGTGGAGGAAAACAATAATGTTAAAAAGAGTAGTAAGTGTTGTGCTTATGGTGAGCCTTTTGCTTACATGTGTAGCATGCCAGGGGCAGGAGAGTTCAACGAAGGACAGTAAGAGCAGTTCAGATGTTAAGGTATCTGCTGAGGACGCAAAGAATACAGAGGTAGTTAAGATTGGTGATGAGAAGATTACATTGGATTACATGTATTTGTATGTGATTCAGTTTATATATACATATAGTGCGACGGAAGATACGATTTCCAATAATATGGATGGTTATAAGTCTCAGATTCTTTCCCAGTTGCGAACAGATGAGATTAAGTATATATATGCCAAGAATAATGGAATTGAATTGACAGATGATGAGAAGAAAGAAATGGATGACGTAGTAGATCGCTACTACAAGACATTTAAGGAGGACTTCCTCAAAAAGTACGGTATCAGCAGGGATACCGTAGAAAGTCTGTTTTATAAGCAAAGATATATCAGTAAATTGAATGATGAAACACAGAAGAAATTAGAAGAACAATATCAGAAGGAAGCGGAAGAGGAATTAAAGGATAAGACTTTCTTTGACTTGAAGTATTTGTTATTCCCGACAGTTGAATATAAAGATGGCTCACCAGTTACTGATAGCAATGGCAAATACACAGAATTGAGTGCAGATAAGAAAAAAGAACAGAAGACGTTGGCAGAGGAAGCGAAGAAGCGTTTGGAAGCCGGTGAGAAGTTTGATGATCTGGCGAAGGAATATAAGATAGAAGATTGCTCAGAAGAGTTGAGATCGTATTATGGTGCATATACAGAGGATTTGAATAATCTGATCAAAGATTTGAAGGCTGGAGATGTATCAGAGACATATGAGTCTGATCTTGGTTACATGGTTGTTCAGATGTTGAATACAAATGATGAAGACTATAAGAAGTATTATATTGAAACGGCAGGTGGACAAAAAGCTTCCGCACAGATGACGGTTGAAGAGAATAAGTGGCTGGCATCCGTAGAGGTCGACGAAGAAAAAGATATGATTGGGGATGTGTGGGCTAATCTGGATATTTCTAAGATTGCAGCAGCAATGGAAAAGGAAGGAATTGCAAAATCCACCAATTAAATATGATAACCCTTGCACAGCGTGCGGGAGGGACGTGCGAAATATTCAGGGTACAG
>HF987805.1 GCA_000431135.1 Clostridium sp. CAG:590 | reverse complement strand
GTGCCCTCACACATCGTCCGTCACCTACGCTGTGCAAGGGTATGAATTTTATAGGGTGTCATGATATACCCGTAATACATTCCGATAGAATATGTGTTCAATCTCATCTGGTGTGAACCCTGCATCATGAAATGCCTCTGCCAGATCATCCATGCGATCTGCTTTCGGTCTTCCCGGATAATCCGGAATTCCATCAAAATCGCTGCCAAGTCCAATACATTCAATGCCTCCAACATTTATAATATGCCGTGCATGCCGGACAACATCTGCAAAGGTTGCCTCACTTCCCGCCATTGTCTGATATCCCGTTGTATCCTTTTCCTGTAAAGCGGCCTTTCTCTCTTTCGCAGATATCTTTCCTTCAAAAGGATCTCTTAAAAAATCACCACAAAAATTAAGACCGGTTACGCCTCCGCGTTCCGCTAATTTACGTATCATATCATCCGTCAGATTCCGAACCCAAGGGCAAATTGCCCTTGCATTCGAATGACTTGCCACAAACGGTTTCTTTGTATAACGCAATACATCATCAACCCCTGCATCCGATAAATGCGACACATCTATGATCATCCCCATTTTTTCCATCTCTTCCACACATTGAATTCCAAATGAAGTCAAACCATGCTCTGTATCCGGTACATATGGAAATCCCGCTGCTCCAATCGGAAGATTCGGATATCCGATCTCATTTGGATAGTTCCATGTGAGGGTCATCATCCGCACACCCTGTTCATATAGAACATGCAGCTTCTCAATACTACCCTCGCAGGCCTCTCCTCCTTCTACGGTAAGAAGTGCCGACACTTTTCCTGCCTGCTCATTCTCTTCTATCCCCTTCACACTTGTCACCATTGCGATACGATCTGCATTCTGATTCATTTCTCTTGCAAACACGGATCGGATCTGCTGTGCTTTCTCAAAACTACTGACTCCGGACTGTTGTTCTACAAAGATTGCAAAATTTTGGAGTACATACCCACCCTTTGTCAGGCGTTCTATATCAATCATCTGATCATTGTGCCGTAATCCAACCTGTATTCCATTCTCCTGCTTCCCCCAAAGCTCCGTGATCGTATCACAATGCATGTCTATTACCTTCATCTAATCTATCTCCATTTCCTTTCTCTCATAATATTCAAAACATAATTTCTGCCATTTATGAGTCTAATATATCTCTCCCTTGATCGGTCATACAACTTCCTTGATAATACCCTATGAGAAAATGTACGAGAAGATACCAGAACGAACCAAAAAGCTGCCATATCGGTGTATTCTATCCACATCAATATGACAGCTTCCTATAATCCATCTTATTCTTAAAATTTGCAAAATGCTTTGCGCTTTGTAAACTATTATGTATATTAACGAATTGTCTTGATCCATCCTTCCGGAGCTTCGATACGACCCATCTGGATACCGGTTAATGTATCATATAACTTCTTCGTAACAGGTCCCATCTCATCCATTCCACTTGGGAAGCAGATCTCTTTACCATGGTCTACAATCTTACCAACCGGCGAGATAACAGCAGCAGTACCGCAAAGACCACACTCTGCGAAATCTTTTAATTCATCAAAGTATACTTCTCTGTGCTCTACTGTCAAACCTAAATACTTCTCAGCTACAACCATCAAAGAACGACGTGTAATAGATGGTAAGATACTGTCTGACTTTGGAGTAACGAACTTGCCATCTTTGGTAATGAACATAAAGTTTGCTCCACCTGTCTCCTCTACCTTCGTTCTGGTTGCAGGATCTAAGTACATATTCTCTGAATATCCCTGATTATGTGCATCTACAATTGCATGTAAACTCATTGCATAGTTAAGACCTGCCTTGATATGACCGGTTCCATGAGGTGCTGCACGGTCAAAATCAGACACACGGATCGTAATTGGCTTAGCGCCACCCTTGAAGTAAGGACCTACCGGTGTAACAAAGATACGGAACTGATATTCATCTGCCGGCTTAACACCGATAACCGGATTACTACCGAACATATATGGACGAATATATAAAGTTGCTCCTGATCCATACGGTGGAACATAATCAATATTTGCCTCTACTACTTTCTGAACTGCCTCTACAAATCTATCTTCCGGGAATACAGGCATCTCCAGACGTTTACAAGAATCTGCCATTCTGGAAGCATTCAGATCTGGACGGAAACATACGACATGTCCATCCTCTGTTGTATATGCTTTCAATCCCTCGAAACAGGTCTGTGCATACTGTAACACACCAGCACACTCGCTAATTGTCACCATAGGATCATCCACTAATGCACCATCATCCCATGCACCATTCTTGTAATTGGATACGAAACGCTTATCTGTCTCAATGTATCCAAATCCAATGCTTGACCAATCGATATTCTTACTCATTAAAAAAACTTCCTTTCTTTGGCTGTTTTGCGAAAGACCCATATCTTCCACCTCGCCATTTGTACATGTTACTTTGTATATGTATACTTTTGTTCATGTATCACATGAACACAGTTTACCACTCACTTTGTGACTTTGCAAGAGCAAATACCCCGTTCTAAAGTCTCCGTGGCATGAAAGAATTTCTTGCCTCGGTGAATGAATTTCCATTTATTCACATCTAAGCATACATTTTCTGTTTATAATGCCTTAATTCTCTTCAGTGCTTCTAATGTATTCTCATATGTACCAAATGCAGTCAGTCGGAAATATCCCTCTCCGCTCGGGCCAAATCCGGATCCCGGTGTACCTACCACATTCGCATTGGTCAGTAAATGATCAAAGAACTCCCATGAAGTCATGCCTTCCGGTGTTTTTAACCAAATATATGGTGCATTTACACCGCCGGAAACTGAAAATCCTGCCTCTTTCAATCCTTCCTTGATCACTTTCGCATTATTCATATAGTAAGCAATCTGTTCTGCGGTCTGCTTCTTACCGGCATCGGAATATACAGCCTCACCTGCGCGCTGAATAATATATGGTGCACCGTTATACTTTGTTCCATGACGTCTTGCCCATAATGCATTCAAAGAAGTACCATCGCTTGCCTTTAACTCCTTCGGAATTACGGTGTAGCCCAAACGTGTACCTGTAAAACCTGCATTCTTAGAAAAACTCTTCAATTCAATCGCACAAGTCTTTGCACCATCACACTCATAGATCGTATGTGGAACATCTTCCTCGCTGATATATGCTTCATACGCTGCATCATAAATGATAACAGCACCGACTTTATTTGCATAATCTACCCACTTCTGAAGCTGATCTTTCTTGATCGTTGCTCCGGTTGGATTATTCGGGAAACATAAATAGATAATATCCGGTGTTTCATCCGGAAGCTCCGGTGCAAAACCATTCTCCTCTTTACATGGCATATAGATTACATTGCTCCAAAGTTCTGTCTCCTTGTTGTAATCTCCGGTTCTGCCCGCCATTGCATTTGTATCTACATAAACCGGATATACAGGATCACATACTGCAATCTTATTATCAATCGCAAAGATCTCCTGAATATTACCGGAATCGCATTTGGCTCCGTCACTGACAAAAATCTCGTCAATTGCGATATCTGCTCCTCGATCTGCATAATCATTCTTTGCAATTGCACTTCTTAAGAATTCATAACCTAAATCCGGTGCATAGCCATGAAATGTCTCTTTCACTGCCATCTCGTCAACAGCCTTGTGTAAACTGTCTATAATGGCTGGTGCTAATGGCTGTGTTACATCTCCAATTCCTAACGAAATAATCTCCTTTTCCGGATTCGCTGCTTTATACTCTCTCACTTTCTTTCCAATCGTTGAAAACAAGTAGCTTCCCGGTAACTTTAAATAATTATCATTTACTTTAAACATGATGTCCTCCTATTTTGTTACTTTATTAATATTTCATAGCCCGGCATTCGCCTTTGTGCCATTCATCATATATCATTGTCCATTACAACACAATCTCTCCATCGAACACAACCCGTGCAGGTCCTGTCATATAGACAAGATTTTCTTCCTGATCCCATCGAACGATCAGATCTCCACCTAACAAGTGCAATGTAATCTCATTTTCCGTCAGACCATTCAATATACAGGCAACTGCACTCGCACAGGCACCCGTTCCACAAGCTAATGTCTCGCCGGATCCACGTTCCCACACCCGCATATTAACCGTTTTGCGATCTAATAACTGTATAAATTCTGTATTGACACGCTTCGGAAATCTTTCATGATTCTCAAATAATGGTCCAACTGTTTCCAACGGAAATGATGCCGTATCTTCCACAAATACAATACAGTGCGGATTGCCCATCGAAACACACGTCATCTTATAAGTTGTGCCGCCCACTTCAATTGGTTCATCCACCACGCGTTTTGAATCCGATATTACCGGTATCTTGTCCGGTACTAACTCCGGACTTCCCATATTTACCGTAATCAAGGAAACTTTTCCATCTGTCACCTGCAGATCCAGATATTTAATCCCGGCCAATGTTTCAATAGATATACTCGTCTTATCGGTCAAGCCATAATCATATACATACTTGGCGACACATCGGATACCGTTTCCGCACATCTCTGCCTGTGAACCATCTGCATTATACATATCCATTCGAAAATCCGCAACCTCAGAAGGTCTGATGAGAATCAATCCATCCGAACCGATTCCAAAGTGCCGGTCACTTACCTTTTTTGCGACTTCAGAAGGATTGTCTACCGTCTCCCGGAAACAATTTACATAAACATAGTCGTTTCCCAAGCCTTCCATCTTTGTAAATTTCATATAAATCCTCCTTTAGAAAACATCTAATATCATATGAGCAGTCTCCACTAAATTCGTTCCATTGTCCATGCTCTTCTTCTGCAAATATTTGTGTGCCTCTTCTTCTGTCATTCCCTTTTGCTGCATCAGCATAAGTTTTGCGTGAGTAATTACCTGTTTTTCCTCTTCCGTTCGTATTGCCGGTTTCGACTTGGCACGTTTCATCTGATAGTATAATTTATCATACATCAAATTCACCGTATCCACCAAATCTGCCGCTTTGATCGGCATGGAAAGACATACAATATCACTTGTACTACATTCCGAATAATATCTTTGTGATGCAACCAATAACATATTAAATGTCTCCGGAATACATTCAAGCAGTTCACTATACATCATGTCAACAAACTTATAACCACTGACAACGATACCATAATCCAGATCATCTGTGAGATTCATTACCTGTGCTCCCGTCGTACACGCCGCAATCACATCAATACCATTCCGCACCAACAGATTCTTAATGCTTCGAGCCTCCTCCAGCTTAGGGAATGCTACGATTACACTAATCACATTCTTCCTCCTTGCTTTCTCCTGTGCTCATCATATCTTATACAGATACTCATCAATCTCCCATTCCGTAACCTGTTCTCTGAATCGATTCCATTCCTTACGCTTTGCATCTAAATACTTTGCATGCACATGCTCACCTAATACCTGTTTCATAAACTCATCATCTTCAAAATAGTGACATGCCTTGCTTAAATTAGAAGGAATGGCTTCAATACCTCTCTCTTCCAACTCATTTTTTGACATCTCGTATATATTTCCTTCCACACTCTCTGGAATCGGCAATTCATTACGAATTCCATCCAACCCGGCTGCTAAGCAGGATGCCAATAATAAATACGGATTTGCTGCAGGATCCGGGGAACGAAGTTCAATCCGCATATTGGTTCCGCGCGTAGATGGAATTCGAATCAATGGACTCCGATTGCCTTCCGACCAGGTGATATGCACCGGTGCCTCATAACCCGGAATCAATCGTTTATAAGAATTCACGATTGGATTCGCAACCAATGTCATTCCTTTCATGTGTTTCATCAGACCAGCAATAAACTGATATGCTTCCTTGCTTACTCCATTTTCTGCACTATGATCATTAAATATATTCACACCATCTTTGCATAGGGACATATTGATATGTAATCCGGAACCGCATACTCCGTATACTGGCTTTGGCATAAAACTTGCAAACAAACCATGCCGCTTGGCAATCGTCTTAACAACCAGCTTAAATGTCATCATGTTGTCCGCTGCCTTCAGCGCATTTGTGTATTTAAAATCAATTTCATGCTGTGCCGGAGCAACCTCATGATGGGAAGCCTCGATTTCAAATCCCATATCCTCTAATGTTAAAATGATATCTCTTCTTGCATTTTCTCCCAAATCCAATGGAGAAATATCAAAATAGCCTGCCTTTTCATGACTGATTGTCGTCGGTCTTCCTTCATCATCCGTATGGAATAAAAAGAACTCGCACTCCGGGCCAACATTAAATGTATATCCCATGTCGGCTGCTTCTTTTAATACTTTCTTCAAAATATATCGTGGGTCGCCCTCAAACGGAGTTCCATTAGGCCGATATACATCACAGATCATTCTGGCAACCTTACCATGTTGTGGTCTCCAAGGAAAAATTTCAAATGTATTCAGATCCGGATATAAATACATATCTGACTCATCAATCCTCACAAAACCTTCAATCGACGAACCATCAAACATGCATTTATTATCTAATGCTTTTTCCAATTGGCTTGCTGTAATTGCTACATTCTTCAAAGTTCCAAACATATCCGTAAATTGAAGACGAATAAACTCAATATCCTCTTCTTCTACTAACCGCATAATATCCTGTTTTGTATACTTACTCATGCCATCGCTCCTTTTCATCTGTTATAACACGTTCTTTACTATGATAACTTTACTCATATATCTATAGCAAGTCACATTATTTTCATGTTATCTCACTTGTTTTATTTTGTCAATTCCCTTTATATTGAATGTCAATTTATTGTACCACAAACTGTTACGAAGTCACAACTTCTGTTCAAATAATTCTGCAACAAAAAATGCCTTTTAAGAACATGTTCCTCCATGTTACTTAAAAGACATCTTTTCGGCAAGCTCCCCATGGGACTCGAACCCACGACCTACGCATTACGAATGCGTTGCTCTACCAACTGAGCCAGGGAAGCATATTATTATTCTACTCTAATATAATCTATATCGCATCAATTATACTTTATTATACAGACTATCATCACAACGGATGATAGTCTGTTATGCATCGTAATTACTCTACTACGTAAGGCATTAAAGCAATGTGACGTGCTCTCTTGATTGCAACTGTTAAAGCTCTCTGATGCTTTGCACAGTTACCGGTAATTCTTCTAGGAAGAATCTTTCCTCTTTCAGAAATGTATCTCTTTAACTTATTAACATCCTTATAATCAATTAAGTTATTCTCATCTGCACAAAATACGCAAACTTTTTTTCTTCTGCGGATTGTTCTTCTCTTCATCGGAGCATCACTGCGCTCTGGCTTATCTGATTTATTATATGCCATTTTCTTTTCCTCCTATTTTATTGAAATGGGAGCTCATCCTCGATGCCGGCCGGAATATTCATAAATCCGTCACCGCTTGCTGCACTTGGAGTTGGGCGTTCACCACCCGAGAAATTATCGGAACCATTACTTGCTGCTGCATTCTTGCTCTCAGCAAACTCCTGTTCTTCTACAATAATATCAGTTGTATATACCTTAACACCATCTTTGTTTGTGTAACTTCCTGTCTGAATACGACCGGTAATACAAATCTTAGTACCCTGCTTCAGCCACTTCTCTGCAAATTCAGCTGAACGTCCAAATGCTACACATGGGATAAAGTCAGCCGTCTGATCTGCACTACGCTGAAACCGACGATCAACTGCTAATGTATATCTTGCAACCGCATTATTATTCTCACCCTGAGAATACCGAATCTCAGGATCTCTTGTTAAGCGTCCCATCAAAATTACTTTATTCATATGGATTCCTCCTATTCGTTACGCGTCCTGTCTAACGCATAGGTATCTGATGACTGGCTCCATAATACGAACTTGAGCTTCTACCTGTGCTGGAACATCAGATTCCGCATCGAATTGGATGAAGTAATAAAATCCTTCTTTCATCTTCTGGATCTCGTAAGCTAATCTCTTCTTACCAGCATCCTCAACGTTAGTAACATTACCGCCGAACTTAGCAATTAACTCTTTTGCTTTCTCAACAGCATCTGTTCTAGCATCGTCTTCGATTTTTGCACTGACAACTAACGCTAATTCATATTTGTTCATGTCTTATGCACCTCCTTATGGTCTCTGGCCCTTCCTCCCCGGAAGAACAAGGAAAATTGTTGTGTTATACACCACAGATTGAAATTATACCATACTAACATTCCGAAAGTCAAACATTTTCTACAAATCCTCTGAAACTTTTTTCAACAATGTTGCGGGCAAGCATTACCTGATGACCACATCCCTTACATTTCAATCGAAAATCGGCACCCGTACGAATTATCTCCCATTCATTTGTTCCACATGGATGTTGTTTTTTTAGTTTGATAACCTGTCCTATTTCAAAATTCATTCTATAATTCCTCTCATTACCCAGTTCATAATAGTTTGTATATCCGGACTGTTTTCCGTATATGTCGCATGTTCTATATGTACATTCATATTCTCTTTTTCATTCTCTATTGTCCATTCTCTTTGAAATCTCTCAGATATCTTTGTTTCCAAATTCTGACTCATTTCATAATTATCTCCTTCCAAAATTATGAAAAAGTGATTACCATGTCTTGCAATTACATTGCCAAGTATTAATCGTTTCAAATAGTCTGCAATGCGAACTAATGCATAATTCGTATGTTCATAACCTGATTGTAACTGGATTTTTTTCCAATCCTGCAATGTAATGATCATAATTTCAAATGGCTGCTCCGTTCCCACCCAATATGCAACCATCCTTTCAAATCCATATATATCCGGCAAGTGTGTAAGGTCATCTCTTCTCATTACCGTACTATATGAATATATATATATCACTAATAACATTAGACTGTATCCAAATCCCAATATCAACGTGGATTTAAATCGATATTGTAAATAATAAGTTACGAGCAGCAAAACGGGTACTGCAAAAAAACAATATTGACGTTTGGCAATCAGCTTATTTCTTCCTTTTAATAACTGTGCACTGTAAATAGCCAAAGAACATATCGCTAATATATACGGAATCTTATACAATGCGTTAAACACAATCTGTATATTCCCGTCCGCCTGCGTCACTCCATATATATATTGCGTCCCACAATTTACTAATAATGCTAACCCCATCAAAAACAAGGGGAATCCAAACCACACAAATTGATTTGAGGTTACAAAATTCTTAGAACAAATACTCTCCTTCAGATACATATTAAGATGCATTAAAATTCCTACCATATATATAAAGCTAATACATATGATTATGCCGGATATGATTCGAAACGGGAACCAGTTTCTTCTAATTATAATACATGCCAACAAATTCAGGATAGCCATCACCGTTGTGCAACGTACCATTTTCAGATAAATCTGATCTTTCAGATCCAATATGTTATATCTGCGGCTGCATGCACACCACAATACAATTCCAATCAAAGCCGTGGCACACTCTAAATAAAAATTAAGCTTCATACTCCAATACCCCATATACTCTATAGCCCAACTATATCTAATCGTTTATATTGTACCACGTTCCTCATATCTATTCCACAAAAAAAACAACCCAAATCGGATTGTTTCAAAAAGTGCCCAGAGCCGGAATC
>HF987804.1 GCA_000431135.1 Clostridium sp. CAG:590 | reverse complement strand
CCTCACTTCACTGTGCAAGGGTGAAAGTTTAATAGGTTTGAACTTCTTCTTCACCTTTCATGACACGAAGAGCCCCCTGTGCAAGAGCGAGTAATTCGTCTTCACCAGGATATACGGTAAATGGAGCGATGAAACCTAATTTCTTCTTAAGTTCATCAATGGTAAATGCGTTATAAGCAATACCACCTGTGCAGATGATCTGGTCAACATTGCCATCTAATACGGCTGCCATAGCACCGGCATCTTTTGCAATCTGATAATGGAATGCATCGATCAGATCAGAAGCATCCTGACGACCTTCTGCTTTCATCTTCATAAGATCACGCATATCATTACTTCCGATGTATCCGTTAAATCCACCGTTACCGCAGATCTTTTTATAAATCTCTTTTTCTGTATATTTACCAGAGAAGCAAAGCTTGATCAAATCACCAACAGGAACAGTACCGGCACGCTCTGGGGAGAATGCACCTTCACCGTCTAAGATGTTATTTACATCAATTACTTTACCGTTCTTATGAGCTCCAACAGAAACACCGCCACCCATATGAATTACAATCAGGCTCAACGCGTTGTATGATTTACCAATCTCTTTTGCATAACGTTTTGCAACTGCCTTTTGATTCAGAGCATGGAAGATACTTCTTCTTGGAAGTTCCGGCATACCGGAATATCTTGCAACCGGAGCAAGCTCGTCAACAACAACCGGGTCAACAATATAAGATGGCACACCAACCTGGTCACCGATCTCTCTTGCAAGAATACCGCCAAGGTTCGAAGCATGCTGTCCTTGAACACCGATCTTGAGATCATTTAATAAGTCATCTGTTACAGCGTATGTACCACCAGGGATTGGTTTTAATAAACCGCCACGACCTACAACAACATCTAAAGTGTTGATATCAAAGTTCTTTTCTTTTAATACGTTCAGAATAACATCCTTACGGAAATCTTTCTGATCAATGATAGAAGCGTACTTAGCAATCTCCTCGGTAGAATGTCTTAATGTTTCTTCAAAAAGCTGTTTTTCGTCTTCGTACACACCAATCTTGGTAGAAGTAGAACCGGGATTGATGATTAAAATTGTATAAGCCATTTGTTTGATCCTCCTAATTTGAATAAATCTTTTTATAAGAATACAGGTACTCCCAAAGGACTACCTGTATTAAGTACAATGGTATAATTATTTGTTCATTGCTTCTGCAACAACGGCTCCAACTGCGATAGAATTTACCTTTGTCTCGAAGTCATCAGAACGGGAAGTAAGGATAACCGGAGCTTTTGTTCCTGTTAAAATGTTACCGTTTACTACCTTTGCATTATGCACAAGTGCCTTGTATGTAATATTTCCGGCATGAATGTCTGGGAATAATAATACATCTGCGTCACCAACAATCTTACGGTCAGTTGCACCTTTGTGTTTAGCAGCTTCTGCGTCAATAGCGAGGTCATAAGAAAGAGGACCGTCTACGATGCATCCGGTAATCTTGCCTTCTTCGTTCATTTTTGTAAGCTCTGCAGCATCTACTGTAACAGGCATTTTAGGATTGACAACTTCAACAGCGGCAATAGGAGCTACCTTAGGGCATTCAATACCGCAAGCATGAGCAACTTCAACTGTGTTCCGGATGATATTTGCCTTTGTCTCCAGATCAGGATAAGGGATAAACGCAACATCACTTAGAAATAACAATCCGTCATGTCCTTCAATATCAAAGATACATACATGAGAGAGAGTCTTATCTGTACGAAGACCAACCTCTTTGTCTAATACACTCTTTAAGAATGATTTGGTATCAATCAGTCCCTTCATATACATATCGGCTTTGCCGTCATGTACCATCTTAACTGCAGCTAAAGCAGCTTCGTATGGTTCTTCTACATTAACAATCTCGTAGTCAGATAAATCCATGTTAATAGAAGCAGCAACTTCTTTGATCTTTGCTTCATCTCCGACTAAGATCGCATCAGCGATTCCTCTTTTCTTTGCTTCAGCAACAGCCTCTAATACGGCATCGTCCTGAGCAACTGCAACAGCTACTTTTTTTGTGCTGCATGCGGAAACTTTTGCTAATAAGTCATCAAATGTTTTCGTCATCTTCGTACACCTCATTTAAAATTTTCTTGTTGTGGGATTATAATCCCTCATTAATTAATATACAATCAAGAAATATACTATCACTTGAATAGAATTTGGTCAAGCCGCTTATCAAAAACGCAATATATGGTGGCTATGCAAAGCCACCATGTATAGGTTTAGTGAAAATGAATAGAAATTTACTTTGCATTTTGAAGGTAGTATGTTATACTATCGTTGAATAATGCGTACAGGTATGCATTTGTAGCAAAATACAACAGTTTTCTATTAAGAAAATACCAAAGAATATCGATATAATAATATAGACAGTTTATATGTAGAGGTGATTGGGATATGAGTATGAAGAACAGAATCATTAACAGATTATTGAAGATTGCAAAGAAACACAAGGTTCTTACCTATCCGGTGTTGGCTTTGGTGGCGATTATCAGTGCATTTAGCTATTTCTTTAATTGGACGACGGGTGCAGGTAAGCGCGTTGTGGCATTGGTGATGGTGATGGTGATGCTGGTGTCGCAGTCTTATTTTCTGACATCCTCTGCGACAACGTTGGTGGATGATGAAGCAGCAATGACTACACAGAATGAACTGCAAAAGCAGGATAAAGAGTCTGCCGATCTTGTGACAACAGAAGCAGATAAGGTGACGAATGAAAAGTCTACACAGGCAGAGAATAAGGCGGAAGATAATACAAATGTAAGTCCGTCTGAAGAGAACGAAGCGAATCAGGAGAGTACGGCAGCTGATGAGACTGTTAAAAACTCATCAGAGACGAATGATGATACAATAGCAGATGATAAGAATGTACAGGCACAGGATGAAGATGTTCCGGCAATGACGAATAAAACGACGCTTATGGCAAAAGAGAGTCAGACCGGGCAGAAGAACAAAGTACAGTATTTCCTGAATTATTCATTTACGAATGATGGAACAAATAGAAAAGCACCGATTGGAGGAGCAGATACTTTTGTTGAGTCCAAAGAGGATATCAGCAGTAGTATGAAAGATAGCGATTATACATATGATCTGTCAGGCATTGTGAATGAGGAAAGCTGGATACAGGCGGCAGTGAACAGCCTATCCGCTGATGAGACCGGATGTTATACATTTTCCGGATTATATTCTGATGCACACTGTACGCAGCCACTTACCAATTTCTCGCAGATGCATGCAAATAATGAAAATGTTATTCGTATTTATACCAAATGTACACTTACAAATTTCAAAGTAACGATTGCATCTGAATTGGAGAATAATGAATCATTTGATTATAAACTGGATGGAACGGGCAAGGCAGATTCTCATCTTGTAAAGGTAACGGATGGTACTGCTCAGTTTACACTAACAGATATTAATCGTTATATTAATACGGGAAGCAGCAATGTTTCTGTTTATTCTGTTTCCGGAGCAGATGTAACAGGCGGTCAGGCAACATCAAGTGGAACAGATTCTTTAGCTGTGACATTAACCGGAGGAGCTGCCGGAGGAGTGAACCGGACCGTAACACTTAAGTGGACCGGAAAAGAGTATAAGGTGATATATGCACAAAAGGCAGATGGCAGTGCAGCTACCCAGAACAAAGAGCAAACATTACGATATGGCGATGCGACGGCAGTTTCTTATTCAGAAAGTGATGTCGGTGTAGAACAGAAACCGGGATATGTGTTTAAAGAGTGGCATATTGGCAGTAAAGATGGAGCGGTCTTACCAGCCAGGACAACTATAACATCTGATTATCATAAGGAACTCTTCTCAACGGGTGAATCAGACAGGAAAGTATTATATCCGGCATATGAATATGCAGGAATTGAGATGGTTGGAAATGATTCGGACAAGTTAGTCTACCAGTATAAGACAACTTCTGCAAATGTTGTTTTAAAAGCACAATATACTTATGAAGCAGGACGGGAACAGGATGGTACTTTTCAATATTCAATTCCGTCTGATCAACAGAGTGCGTTAGAAGCATTGGGATTTACATTTAAGATAGATGCGGCAGGCGTTACGATCATTAATGCAGGGAAAGGACCAAGCAGTGTAACTTCTGCACCACTTCCGTTGTCGATTACAGTAACAGATCCGAACAGTACGGAACAACCAAAGACATTTGACTATACGGTGACTGTTAACAAGAAGAAGATCTTTCTTTCTGCTCCGGCTTCCGGAAAGACAAAAGTATATGATGCCACAGTGGCTGTGCCGGATGATCTGCCAACTACGATCAGTACGGTGGATGTGAATGGCAAGCCGACTTCCGCATCTGTTACATTTGATAGAAGTAAGGCAGAATATAATAATCCGAATGTGGCTGCGGCAACTAAGATTATTCTTCCAGCTGACTACAAAATTGTAATGTCGGATGGAGAAAGCCCGGATAATTATGAACTGCAGTCCAGAGAGATTACAGGAGCAACCATTACCAAACGTGGTGTTTTCTTAAAGACAACGACAGGTATCAGTACCATTCGTGCCGGAGAGGCAACGCCGGTTGATAGTTTTGGTATTGAATTAGATAATAGCGTGAATCAACAGGGAAATTTTGGATTCTGCGGCACTGATACGATTGAGAATGGTGCATTAGGCGAGATTATCTATACGACAGACAGATCGAGTGATTTAGAGGTTACCGGAACATTTGAAATTTTTGCTAATACTACAACAAGTTCGAACTATGAAGTGAAGTTCGTTCAGGGTGAAGGAGCTACCTTCAAGGTTATTCAGGAGACCCCACAGTTAAATGTGAATTACCGCATTAATGCAGTAGAAGGATCAAACGGATGGTATACCGGAAAAGGTAATATATTGGCGATTGCGGGTGCCGGATACGATACGGTGTTGCTTTCTACGGATGGCGGACAGAATTTTACAGAACGGAGTGAGTTGTCGGAAGAATTCAGCGAAAACAGTAATTTGTATATCAAGTTAAAGAATTCAAACACCAATGCAATCACATCGGCTGCTCCATTAGGTATCAAATACGATGCAACGAAGCCTGAATATGTTGGGTATTATGTTAAAGAATTGGATTATAATAATATAACTTCTCCGATATTGAATGAGAAACCATTATATTTTCCTGGAACCGGTGGCGCATTTACGTTTGGTACTTATGTGAATTCTGTTCTGACGATTGAGATAGAATATCAGAGTGATACCTCTGGTTTGGCGAGATTAGATTATGGATTGTTTGGCGACGGTATAGGAACCAATTCGGTTAATTTCAATGCCAAGACGAATAAAGCAACAATTCAGATCCTGAAGAAGAGTGTTCCTCAGATCGGAGTGATCCGGTGTCAGGCATATGATAATGCGGGGAATGCTAGTAATCCGATTGAATTAAAACCTGTTCAAAGCGATAAGAATTCTTATGAATGGGGTGTGGAAAGTGCAGGACCGGCTATTGATTCATTTACAATCTATTCCGGCAAGAATGGAAATGTTATTGTGAGTGACCAGTCAGGCAAATCCGACAAGGATATGGAATATTATAATAACTGTGAGGCACAATTATCTGTAACAGATGATGCTTCCGGAATTTATAGTGTTACATGGCATATAAATGGCACAGATGTAGAAGAATTGGCAGGTGATCAGAAGAGCAAAGTCACATCGAAGATGTTTAAGAAAAAGATTGCTGCTGACGGCACTGATACATCATATACAGTTTCTGCTACTGTTCGGGATGATGCCGGTAATCAAGTGGATACCGGATCATTCACATTTAAATTAGATGATGTAGAACCAAATCTTGTAGTGGATTATGATAAACATGTCTGGACCAGAGATCAGAAGGTTACATTCCATACATCAGATGACCTGAGTGGTGTATATTATGCCAGAGTAACGGACGCAGATGGTAATACGATTGATTGTGATCTGGGTAGTCCGAAGGATGGAGAGTATACTGCCAGTTTCCAGGCTGTGAAGAAGGGAACATATACGATTGAAGTTTCAGATAAGGCGGGTAATATTGCAAGTTGGACAGAGAATATCAATATGATATCCAATGAAGTACCGGAGTGCCCGGTTGTATCCTTTGTTCCGGACCAGCCGGATGGCGGGAATGGATGGTATGTAAGTAAACCGACAGCCGTATTGCAGACGGTATTAAAGACCACGGATGAGACACCGGTGAGTAGTGCATATACCATCTGGAAAGACGGAGAAACTTCTTATAATAATACAACTATTACCAAAGAAACAGAGAATGTTTCGATGAAAGATGATGGATTGTTCCATATTAAAGTATGGAGTAAGAGTGCATCCGGAGTAGAATGCGCAAATTATGATGATCATATCACGGATGTGAAGATTGATACGCAGGCACCAAAGATATCTTTTACAACAGAAAAGGGAAGTGGCTCCAGCATTCTTGTGAAGTTTACCATAAAAGATAGTGTAAGTGGTGTTGATAAGAATTCCATAAAGATCAAACATGGGACACAGAATATGACAGCAGAAGTTGAAGAGACAGAGGATGGATATACTGGAAGCTTTGAGATTACTTCGACAGGTAATTATTCTATTCAGGCAGCGGATGTAGCTGGTAATGTTGCAGATGAGGCAGCATTTACTCCAATGAGTATGAAGATCAAAGCCATTACGAATATCACGAACTCGGGTGCAACTGTAGGTGCGATGATCTACAAAGGAACATTTGATATCACATCTGCCAATATTTCTTATCGGAAGATCGCAGATGACACATACAAAGAAACAGATGCGGTTATGGTAAAAGATAACAATGGAAATGCCGCAATATCTTCAATATTGCAGGATTTGACACCGGCTACACGTTATGCGTATAAAGTATCGGCTGTTTCACAGGCGGGTGAAGTATTAGAATATGAAGGATATTTCCAGACCTTGGCGGATAATCCACAAGATGGTATTACGATTGTTGGTACAGCCAGATATCAGGATGATCAGACTGGTACGATCACGGTAGGTTTATATGCCGGTAATAATTGTATCATGGCAAAGGAGATTACGTCCGGAGAGGAATTTGTATTCAATCATGTACAAGACGGTAATTATAATCTGGTTGCAACAGATGGAACATACTCAAAGAGTATCCGCGTTTCGGTAGAAGATGGAATGATTGTATATCCGACACAGTATATTGAACTTGTACTATCCGGAAAGAATACCAGTGTATATCTGACCACACCGGATACACCGAATATTTCTGCAGATAATATGGATTCGATCTTTGATGATGATATTATTAACTTTACCGATCAGGATAGAGATTTGATTGTAGCCGGCGGAACGATAGAATTCCAGCTTTGTGCGACATTGATGACGGTATCGAATGTTTCAGCAGGTGAGATATCTGCAATGTATGCCGTAACAGATAAGAACAAGATCGTAGGTGCATATTTAGATCTTACATTATATAAGATCGTAACAGATGTGAATGGCAATATGCAAAAGAAGAAAGTAACGGATCTTGCAAATGGTGCAAATGTTTCTGTTACGATTCCATTAGGAGAATTAGCCGGAAAACCTGGTTTGGAGGTAATTCGTATCCATAATGATGGCGAGAATTTCATCGGATCCTCTTTGGTAGATCAGGATAATAATGCCAACACATATACGATAACCACGAATCAGTTTTCGACATATGCAGTATTATATAGTGTGGGAAGCAATTCTACGACACAGCCGACAACGCAGCCGGATACGCAATATGTAGACAACAGCACAACAAGATCTGACAACACACAAACGGATGGTTCTGTGACAACACGGGAGAATAAAACAACACAGAATACGGAAGCTAAGAAGAATATTGATGACAAGGGTAAAAAGCCAAAAGCAAATAATACATCATCCATTGGTTCTTTGAGAAGTTCCGGTTCTGCAAAGACCGGTGATGAGGCACCAATCGCAATGGTAATACTTTTGATGCTGACATCGGTTGGTGGTGTATTATTCATTCGAAAAAAACAAACAAAATAATTTAACAATAATTTCCTAAATATTATTATGTTCCCTGCAAATACTATACTCAAGACATCAAGATGTCTTAAATATATCATTTGGAGGGAACTATTATGTCAAGTAATAATTCAAGCAAGAAGTCAGATGCAATGAACAGATTCAAAATGGAGTGTGCTTCAGAAGTAGGTGTTTCTTTAAAGAACGGTTACAATGGAGACTTAACTTCTAGAGAGAATGGTTCTGTTGGTGGACAGATGACAAAGAAATTGGTAGAAGCTCAGATGAACCAGATTGCAGGTAAGTAATCCGATCCGGATGAAAATGAATATCTGGTAATCAGATAGGGCAGATGCCGGAAGGTCGTAATTTCCTTTTTTCGAAAAGTTGATTACGACCTTTTTCTGTCTGTAAAAGTTAACTAGGAGTTGTATGTTTGATATGTTGACATTTCTACATATTGCGTGCTATAATTGACTGATTAGTGCAGGAAGAAGACTGCCTTGTTGCAGAGAATGATACATCTCAAAGAGATGCTGCAAAAGAATAAAAGAACTATATTTAAGGAGGAATTGTTAAAGATGAGTTTAACAGTGGAAAATTTGGAAAAGAATATGGCAAAGCTTACGATTACGGTGCCAGCCGATGAGTTTATTGAGGCAATGAAGGCGTCTTACAATAAGCAGAAAGGAAAGATTTCTGTTCCTGGATTCCGTAAAGGAAAAGTTCCACAGGCATATTTAGAAAAGATGTATGGACCAGAGATGTTCTATGAAGATGCAGCGAATACATGTATGGAATCTTCTTATCCTGGCGCTTTAGATGAGTGTGGATTAGATGTTGTTTCACGTCCACAGATCGATGTTACACAGATGGAAAAAGGAAAAGATTTTATTTATACAGCAACAGTTGCAGTTAAACCGGAAGTTACTCTTGGTGAGTACAAGGGCGTTGAAGTCGAGAAAGTAGATGCAGAAGTAACAGACGAGGATGTGCAGGCTGAATTATTGAATGTACAGAAGCAGAATTCCCGTACAATTCCTGTTGAAGACAGAGCTGCAAAGATGGATGATGAAGTAACGATTGATTTCGAGGGATTTGTAGATGGAGAAGCTTTTGAAGGCGGCAAAGGTGAGAACTATCAGTTGACATTAGGATCTCATTCTTTCATTGATACATTTGAGGATCAGATCGTTGGAAAGAATATCGGAGAAGAGTTCGATGTGAATGTTACTTTCCCAGAAGATTATCAGGCAGAGGATCTTGCAGGAAAGCCGGCAGTATTTAAGTGCAAATTGAATGGAATCAAAGAGACAGAACTTCCGGAATTAGATGATGAATTTGCATCAGAAGTATCTGAATTTGATACATTAGATGAATACAAAGCAGATTTAAAGGCAACACTCAAAGTGAAAAAAGAAAAAGCTGCTAAGAATACAAAAGAGAGTCTTGTAATTGATCAGATCATTGAGAACTCTACAATGGAGATTCCGGATGCTATGTTAGATACAACAAAAGAGCAGATGTTGAATGAGTTTTCTCAACAGTTAAGCTATCAGGGACTTTCTGTAGATCAGTATTTCCAGTTTACAGGAATGACAAAAGAGAAATTCTTAGAGACATCCACACCTGAAGCAGAGAGAAGAATTAAATCCCGTCTTGTATTAGAAGCAATTGCAAAGGCTGAGGATATTCAGGTTTCAGAAGAAGAATTAAATGATGAATTGAAGAAGATGGCAGATATGTATCAGATGGATCTTGAGCAGTTGACCGGATTGGTTGGAGATTCTGAGAAAGACGCTATCAAGCAGGATATTGCTGTACAGAAAGCAGTAGATCTTGTAACAGAGGCTGCTGTTGAAAAATAATATTTAGCAAAAAGATGGCTCGCAGTGATTGCTGCGGGCCATATAATAAGAGAGTCAGATAGGAGGATTTTGTATGAGTTTGGTACCTTATGTCATTGAACAGACGAGCAGGGGAGAGCGTTCTTATGATATTTACTCCAGATTATTAAAGGACCGTATTATATTTTTAGGCGAGGAAGTAAATGATACAACTGCAAGTCTTGTAATTGCACAGTTACTTTTCTTAGAGTCAGAAGATCCGACAAAAGATATTTCATTGTATATCAATAGTCCGGGAGGTTCTGTGTCAGCTGGATTTGGTATTTTTGATACAATGAATTACATTAAGTGTGATGTATCTACAATTTGTGTTGGCATGGCAGCAAGTATGGGCGCATTTTTACTTGCAGGCGGAACACCTGGAAAGCGTATGGCATTACCAAATGCAGAGATTATGATCCATCAGCCAATGGGTGGTATGCCAAGTGGAAGCCAGGCAAGTGATATGGAGATTACAACCGCACACATCTTGAATACAAAGAAGAAAATCAATGAGATTTTGGCAAAAGAGACAGGCAAGCCGTACGAAGTGATCGAGAAAGATACCGATCGTGATAATTGGTTGAGCGCTGCAGCCGCAAAAGAATATGGATTGATTGATTCGGTTGTTGAGAATCGTCAATAAAGAGAAAGATAGAGAGAATGAGGTGTAGCAATGGCAATTCGTGGAGATGACAGAAAGCCTTTACGTTGTTCATTTTGTAATAAAACACAGGATCAGGTTCGCAAATTGATTGCGGGACAGAATGTATTTATCTGTGATGAATGTATCGAGGTGTGTTCTGAGATTATTGAGGACGAATTAGAAGATTATGATGAGTCTACCGATATTAACTTACTGAAACCGAAGGAGATCAAGGAATTCTTAGATCAGTATGTGATCGGTCAGGAAGAGGCAAAGAAAGTTTTGTCTGTTGCGGTATATAATCATTATAAGAGAATCCTTTCCGACAAAGATTTTGATGTGGAATTGCAAAAAAGTAATATTATGATGGTAGGTCCTACCGGTTCCGGTAAGACATATCTGGCACAGACATTAGCCAAATTATTAAATGTTCCATTTGCAATTGCAGATGCAACCGCATTAACAGAAGCCGGATATGTGGGTGAAGATGTAGAGAATATTCTGTTAAAGATCATTCAGGCCGCTGATTATGATATCGAGCGTGCACAGCATGGAATTATCTATATTGATGAGATTGATAAGATTACCAAGAAGTCGGAGAATGTATCAATTACAAGAGATGTTTCCGGCGAGGGCGTACAACAGGCACTTCTTAAGATCATTGAGGGTACGGTTGCTTCTGTTCCACCACAGGGTGGCAGAAAACATCCACATCAGGACTTCATTCAGATTGATACAACGAATATTTTGTTCATCTGTGGTGGTGCCTTTGATGGATTAGAGAAGGTGATTGAGAATCGAATCGGTAAGAAGTCGATCGGATTCGGTGCAGAACTTGCAGAGAATACGGATGAGAATGTTGGTGAATTATTAAAACAGGTAACGCCATCTGATTTTGTAAAATACGGATTAATCCCTGAGTTTATTGGACGTGTTCCGGTAACCGTTACATTGGATCTCTTAGATGAGGAAGCATTGATGCGGATTCTGACAGAGCCAAAGAGTGCAATCTGCAAACAATATAAGAAATTGTTTGAATTAGATGGTGTAGAACTTGAGTTTGAAGAAGAAGCATTACGGGCAATTGCGAAGATAACAATGGAAAGAAAAACAGGTGCCCGTGGATTGCGTTCGATCATTGAAAAGAGCGTGACGGATCTGATGTATGAAGTTCCTTCGAATGAAGAGATTTCCAAATGCATTATTACAAAGGAAACAGTGGAAGGAACGGGAGAACCGGAGATTGTTTATTCGGATTCGCCAAGACCACGCAAATCTTTTATAAAGAGACATCCGAAGAAGAATAATGGTGAGATTGCATAACCTATGAGTAATGTTGAATACGGAATCTGTTGCGAATGCTACAGGTTCCGTTTCTCTATAATCGTGAAATGAGGAAAGAACATGAGTAAACAAATGAACACAATTCCTATGATGGTATTCAGGGATCTGGTCATGGTACCGGAGACCAGCGTACATATTGATGTACAACGGGAGGATTCATTGAAGGCAGTTGAGAAGGCAATGAATGAGAATCTGGATCTGCTTGTTGTTACAGCAAAAGATGCAAAGCTTGGTGATACATTTTCTGTAGAGGATTTATATAGAGTTGGTACTGTTGTGAAGGTAAAACAAATGTTGAAATTACCAAAAAATGTTGTGCGTGTGATGTTATTAGGACAGTATAGGGCACAATTAGAGGAGATTTCGCTGGATGAAAAAGGAATCCATATGGCGGAGATATCACAATTTGATACGGTAAAGGATACATTATCCGCAACAGAAAACAAAGCATATCTGAAAACAGTGAAAGAACTGCTTCAGGCATGTTGGGAGAACGGTATTTTAACGAATGAGACAATTGTAACGACACTCAAAAAAGTGCGTTCATTGGAAACGCTGGTGGATCTGCTGACAGAGGCAGTACCCATTGCTGTTTTTAAGAAACAGGAGATTTTAGAGACGGCAGATCTGAAAGTACGGACAGAGAAGTTATTGGCATTTCTACTCAATGAGATAGAGATTGGAGAAATACGGACAGATCTGATCAATAAATTAAAAGAATGTGTGAACAAGAATCAGAAGGACTATGTTCTGCGTGAACAGATGAAAGTGATACGGCAGGAATTAGGAGAGGAAGATAGTGCGGATGAGGGAGATCGTTATTTAGAGCAGCTAGATGAGGCAGATCCGCCGCAGGAAGTAAAGGAAAAACTGGAAAAAGAGATCCGTAAATTCCAGAATCTCCCTTATTCTTCTTCGGAAAGTGCTGTTTTGCGGAACTATATTGAGACAATATTGGAATATCCATGGAGTAAACGGAAAGAGGAGAACAAAGATCTGCCAAAAGCGATCGATCAGTTGGAAAAAGATCATTATGGATTGCAGAAGGTAAAAGACCGTATTATTGATTATCTTGCGGTTCGTAATCTTAGTGGAAGAAAAGACGCACCGATCCTTTGTCTGGTAGGTCCTCCGGGAACAGGAAAAACCTCTATTGCAACCTCCATTGCAACCGCATTGAATAAAGAGTATGGAAGAATTGCATTGGGTGGTGTCAGAGATGAGGCAGAAATCCGCGGGCACCGTAAGACCTATATTGGGGCGATGCCGGGTAGAATATTATCTGCCATTTCGAAAACAGGAGTAAACAATCCATTGATCCTGTTAGATGAGATCGATAAGACGAGTAGTGATTATAAAGGGGATACGGCATCTGCACTTTTGGAAGTGCTGGACGGAGAACAGAATTCTCGATTTATTGATCATTATTTTGAAGTTCCGGTCGACTTAAGCGGTGTATTATTTATTGCGACAGCAAATGATGTCAATGGAATTCCTAAGCCTTTGAGGGATCGTATGGAACTGATCGAGGTAAACAGTTACACGGAAAATGAAAAGTTGCAGATCGCTAAATTATATCTGGTGCCAAAACAGCGTAAAAAGAATGGATTAAACGGAAGACAGTTCCGTATCACAGACGAAGCGTTATATAAATTGATCCGTAATTACACAAGAGAGGCCGGCGTGCGTAATTTGGAGCGGATGATCGGACGTTTAATGCAGAAGGCGGCAAGAGGAATTCTGACGAATGAGTACACATCTTTACATGTGACTCCGAAAAAGTTAAGTGATCTGCTCGGTGTAGAGACTTATTCGGAAGAAGACAGAAAACATGAGGATCAGGTCGGTGTTGTAACCGGACTTGCATGGACCAGTGTTGGTGGGGACACCTTACGGGTTGAAGTGAATGTACTTAATGGGAAAGGTGGATTGGTATTGACAGGCAATCTCGGAGATGTGATGAAGGAATCGGCACAGATTGCATTGTCTTATATCCGCACATTACCAGAAATCAAGAAACTGCCGGATGATTATTTTGAGAAGCATCAGGTGCATCTGCATGTGCCGGAAGGGGCAACGCCGAAAGATGGTCCTTCTGCCGGAATCACGATGGCACTTGCCATGTATTCTGCATTTACGAACAAACCGGTTGACGGATTATTGGCAATGACAGGAGAAATCACACTAAAGGGACAGGTGCTTCCGATTGGTGGATTGAAGGAAAAATTATTAGCTGCGAAAAATGATGGAGTCAAACGGGTATTTGTTCCGGATAGAAATCAGAAAAACGTTGCTGAATTAGATGCAGAGATCACAGAGGGAATGCGGATTACCTATGTGTCGGATATGTTGCAGGTGATCAATGGAGGAATTGTAAAAAGAGGATTTGCTTTGAAACAGTAGAAAGGAGCAGAGAAGATGATAATAAGAAGTGCAGAACTGGAGACCGTGTGTGGAATTACAAGTAAATTACCGGAGAACAAGGGGTATGAGATTGCTTTTGCAGGAAAATCAAATGTTGGAAAATCATCTTTGATCAACGGTCTGTTGAATCGAAAGGCATTGGCAAGAACATCTTCCCAACCGGGTAAGACGCAGACGATCAATTTTTATTATATTAATGATTCTTTTTATTTTGTGGATCTGCCGGGTTATGGATATGCAAAGGTGTCCGTAAGCGAGAGAGAAAAATGGGGAAAAATGATTGAACGTTATCTTCATACTTCAAAGCAATTGGTGCTTGTTTTTTTACTGGTTGATATCCGGCATGAGCCATCAGCAAATGATAAAATGATGTATGACTGGATATGTCACAATGGATATACGCCGGTCATTATTGCAACGAAAGCGGATAAGATCAAACGCTCTCAGCTTCAGAAGAATATTAAGATCATTCGTACAAAATTAGAGATGGCAAAGGAAGATCTGTTATTTCCGTATTCAGCACTTACAAAACAGGGGCGGGATGAGATACTGGATTATATTGAAGAGATTATGCAATAGAATAGAAGTCTGATGAATGATTCCATAAAAATATGGCAGGTGTTTACACCTGCCATATTTGTGTGATCAGATATTGATAGATATCTTCACTTTTTTCTTTCCAGGAATCACATATGTGGATTGCCTGTTCCTGTGTAGGAACCGTCAGCTTGATCTCTAGTAATGTCTGATTTCTTTCTTTTATGCTGCATTGAGCGATATATTCATTATTGGAAGGATAGTAGTCAGATGAAATTGCCGATTCGTTACGCAATTCAATTTTTTGTTCCTTTAAGTAATTGAGTATATCCATTTTGATGGCATCTGAAATCTTAAATTCAAACAATTCCAATGCTTCTTTTCCCTGATCTGTAATCTCGTAAAGAGAATGATTTCGCTCCGTTGTCGGTTTGATGAAATCATTTTCAATTAATTCATTCAGTGCAATCTGAAGGTTGAAATAAGTAGTATAACCTTTATCTAAAATGAATTGGGAAATCTGGGAACCTGTCAAAGGAAAATCTACACGATCCAACATATATAAAATCATTAATTTGTATAATACTAATCCTTCACTTGTCATAATACCCTCGTTTCCAATAATTATTACTTAATGTGAGATTTGACAGCCTCACTTACGACTGCTGCTACGCGAGGATCAAATGCTTCCGGCATAATAAAATCATCGTTCAATTCTTCATCTGATACTAATCCGGCAATGGCTTCTGCTGCAGCAAGTTTCATTTCTTCTGTGATGATTGAGGCATGGCCTTCTAATGCACCCTTGAAAATACCAGGGAATGCAACCACGTTATTTACCTGATTTGGAAAATCAGAACGTCCGGTTCCGACAATTCGCGCACCGGCAGATTTTGCGACATCCGGCATGATCTCAGGAGTTGGGTTTGCCATTGCAAATAAGATAGAATCCGAATTCATAGAACGAACCATATCTGCAGATACGATACCCGGAGCGGATACGCCAACAAAGATATCAGCACCTTTTAATGCATCAGCAAGTGTACCGGTCTGGTTGTCTAAATTGGTTACCTTTAGCATTTCCTGCTGCATCCAGTTTAGACCTTCGTAATCTTTGTGAATAATTCCGTTACGGTCGCACATGATCACATTGGTAAAGCCGTAGGTTAATAGTAATTTGGTGATCGCAATACCGGCAGAACCTGCACCATTGACAACAACCTTACAGTTTTCCTTCTTCTTACCGGTAATCCGTAGACCGTTAATGATACCGGACAACACTACGATAGCGGTTCCGTGCTGGTCATCATGGAATACCGGAATGTCTAAGGCATCATTTAAACGTTGTTCAATCTCAAAACAACGGGGAGCGGAGATATCCTCTAGGTTGATTCCTCCAAATGCAGGAGCAATACGGATAACGGTTTCCACAATCTCATCGGTATCCTGTGTATCTAAACAGATCGGAACGGCATTTACATCGCCAAATGATTTGAATAATACGGCCTTGCCTTCCATGACGGGCATTGCGGCAGCAGCACCGATGTTACCCAGACCTAAAACAGCACTACCATCGGAAACAACGGCAACAGTGTTACCCTTTTGTGTATATTTATAAACATCTGCAGGATTGTCCGCAATTCTCCGGCAAGGTTCTGCTACACCGGGAGTATATGCAAGTGAGAGATCCTCTCTGGATTTTACGGGACATTTTGGCTCAGTGCTGAGCTTACCTGCCCATTGTTCATGTAGTTGTAATGATTTTTCGTAAACGTCCATTTTTATCCACCTTTTTCTTTTATTTGTGAAAAACACATTATCTTTAATATTACCATTTGAAATGTATATGTGCAAGGGGATTTGTGTATTGTGAACAGAGATTTAAGACTTTACAAACAAAGAAAGTATGCTATAATCGGTAGTATTATTTAACAAATATATCTTATCTATGTTCTAGAATTACCCGAAACGTATAAAAGAGTTAGTGGAATAGGAATTGGACAATAGTTTCCTTTTCGGTGTAGAAGGAAATTGAAAGGAGCTTGCATGAATTATGAAGATATGACTCTGCAGGAGTTGAAGAGTGCAGCAAAGGAATTGGGCATTAAAGGAATTACAGGCATGAAAAAAAGCGAATTGGTCCAATTGTTAAATGCTGTAAAAGGACATCAAAAGGCTGGCAAAGAAGCGGTTAAAATGGCAACGGCAGAAAAGGTGGAGAAACGTTCGGTTGTAGAAAAAACGCAGAAACAGCCAACTGTAACAAAAGCAGAAAAACAATCGCCGGAAGAGAAAACGGCAGCAAAAAAAGATTCCGTAGATTTCAGTTTAGATAGTGGAAAAGAAGCAAACGGCATATTGGAAGTAATGGCAGACGGATTTGGATTCATCCGTTGTGAGAATTATTTACCGGGAGATCATGATATATATGTTTCTCCGGCACAGATCAAGAAGTTCAATCTTAAGACCGGAGATATTATTGTTGGTAATCAGAAAGTGAAGACAGACAAAGAGAAATTTGCAGCTCTTTTATATATCCGAAGTATCAACGGTTATACAATTGAAGAGACACAGAGACGTAAGAATTTTGAAGATCTGACTCCGATTTTTCCAAATGAGCGAATTCAATTAGAAAATGCACATTCGAATAGTATTTCCATGCGAATCATGGATCTGCTTGCACCAATTGGAAAAGGTCAAAGAGGTATGATCGTTGCACCGCCCAAAGCCGGTAAAACTACCTTGCTGAAGCAGATTGCAATTAGTATTAGCAGAACTTATCGGGACATGCATTTGATCGTATTACTGATTGATGAACGTCCGGAGGAGGTTACGGATATCCGGGAATCAATAGAAGGACCGAATGTGGAAGTCATTTATTCTACATTTGATGAATTGCCGGAACACCATAAGAGAGTTTCGGAAATGGTATTAGAACGTGCCAAACGATTAGTAGAACATAAGGAAGACGTTGTAATTTTATTGGATTCTATTACGCGATTGGCAAGAGCTTATAATCTTACGGTTCCACCGAGTGGAAGAACATTAACCGGTGGATTGGATCCGGCGGCATTGCATATGCCAAAGAAATTTTTCGGCGCAGCCCGAAATATGCGCGAGGGAGGTTCTCTTACCGTTTTGGCAACTGCATTAGTGGAAACCGGCTCCAAAATGGATGATGTTGTTTTTGAGGAGTTCAAAGGAACCGGTAATATGGAACTTGTACTGGATCGTAAGTTACAGGAAAAGAGAATTTTTCCGGCGATTGATGTTGCAAAGTCAGGAACGAGAAGGGATGATTTACTTCTGACGCCATTGGAAAAAGAAGTTGTAGAGTTGTTGCATAAGGATTTTGCAGGGAACGGGGCAGAAGAGTCTATCGAAGAAGTGCTTCGGATGTTTGTACGTACGAAGAGTAACACGGAGTTCCTTAATATGATGAAACGTTCAGTGGGGAAAAGATAGAATTTTATAAAAAATACTTGCAATACAGGGGATGTTATGGTAAACTGTAGAAGTTGTTTAGGCGGGTTGGAATCTGCCAATATTTATAGAGAGGTGTATATTAATGAAGGAAGGAATTCATCCAAATTATTATCAGGCAAAAGTAGTTTGTAACTGTGGTAACGAGTTTGTTACAGGTTCTACAAAAGAAGAGATTCACGTAGAGATTTGTTCAAAGTGCCATTCTTTCTACACAGGACAGCAGAAAGCAGCACAGGCTCGTGGTCGTATTGATAAGTTCAATCGTAAATACGGAGTTAAGGCTAATTAGTAACGGTTATGGGTTGGGATTGAATAATCTCAACCCTGTTTTCTTATATAAAGATAATTGAGGTTAGTTAGATGGAAGAGAGATTACCGAAAGGAACCCTTGGTGGACAGGCAGTTATTGAAGGAGTAATGATGAAAGGACCTGATAGTTATTCTGTAGCTGTCAGAAAGCCGGATAAGAAGATAGAAGTTAAACTACACAAATATGAATCATTTGGTGATCGGCATAAATTTGCCAAATTACCATTTATCCGGGGAGTAGTCAGCTTCGTGGAATCCTTAGTTGTTGGAATGAAGACATTGTCATATTCCTCATCCTTTTATGATGAAGATGAGGTAGAGACCAAGGCAGACAGATTATTTAAGGATATATTTAAAGAAAAGGCAGAAAGTGTTATTTTAGGATTTACCATACTTCTTTCTGTTGTAATTGCGGTTGCACTTTTTATGTTATTACCGGCAGCAATTGCAGAGATTTTAGGTAAATGGATCAGTAGTCATGTGTTAGTTGCTGTGATAGAAGGAATTATCCGTTTGTTGATCTTTTTAATATATGTTGTTCTGATCTCACAGATGGAAGATATTAAGCGGGTATTTATGTATCATGGAGCAGAACATAAAACGATTAATTGTTATGAGTCGGGAGATGATCTGACTCCGGAGAATGTTGCAAAACACAGCAGATATCATAAACGTTGTGGAACAAGTTTTCTGTTTATTGTAATGATCGTAAGTATTTTTGTTTTTATGTTTATTACGGCCAAACAGATGTGGCTTCGTTTCTTGCTGCGACTGGTTTTAATCCCGGTAGTAGCCGGCATTTCATATGAGTTTATCCGATTGGCCGGCAGAAGTGAGAATCCGGTTGTGAATGCGTTGAGTAAACCCGGTTTATGGGTACAAAAACTGACAACCAAGGAGCCGGAAGAAGAGATGATTCAGGTTGCAATCATTTCTGTGGAGGCAGTTTTGTATGGCAAACCATATGTAGATGCTGTAAATGAAGCACAGGGAATTCATGTAGAAAAATAAGGAGCATTTCATGTCTACAATTTTGCAGCTACTGGATATCGGAAAAGAAAAATTAATGAGAAGTGGTAATGAATATGCAAAATATGATCGGAAGGTCTTATTAGAGGAAGTGCTTGGATGCAATTATATGTATATGCTTACGCATGGCGAGGAAACAGTATCTATTGAAAAGGAACAAAGATATCTTGAATTGATCGATCGTCGGAGTGAACATTACCCATTGCAGTATTTATTGGGATATGCCGATTTTATGGATTATCGGTTTTATGTCAATGAGAATGTTCTGATCCCGAGAAATGATACAGAGATTTTAGTGGAACTGGTTGATGAATATCTGAAGAAGATGGAGCGTCAGGAGACGCTGCCGGTTCGTTTAATGGATCTTTGTTGCGGATCCGGATGCATTGGAATATCGCTCAAATTATATCATTCAGAAGTTGATCTTACATTGTCTGATGTATCGGAGGATGCATTGAATGTGACGAAGAAGAATCTGGAACAATATGGGATAAAAGCAAGTACGCATTGTGGCGATCTGTTTGAAGGAATTGCAGACAGGTACGATGTGATTGTGAGCAATCCACCCTATATTGAGAAAAGGATCATTTCGACGTTAATGCCGGAGGTAAAAGAGTATGAACCAATGCTGGCATTAGACGGAGGAGAGGATGGACTTTCGTTTTATCGGACGATAACACAGCAGGCACCTTCTTTTTTGTCAGAGCATGGAGTTTTGTTTTTTGAGATTGGATGTGATCAGGGACAGGACGTGACAGATATGATGCTTCAGAATGGATTTTGCGACGTTCGGATTCAGAAAGATTATGCAGGGTTAGACAGAGTTGTGTATGGGCACTTGTAGCCGGGTTGCGATATAATACAACTTATATAACAATATAGTAAAAGAGAGGATATATATATGTTTGATAAATTAGAGGATATATTAGCTCGTTATGAGTCGGTTTTAGAACAATTAAGCGAACCTGATGTATTAAATGATCAGGCCAGATATACAGCTTTGATGAAAGAACAGAGTGAGTTAGGACCTATTGCGGATAAGTACCGGGAATATTTAGCTGCCAAACAGGCGATTGAAGACAGCCTTGCTATGTTGGAGGAAGAAAAAGACGAAGAAATGCGGGAACTCGCAAAAGAGGAATTAAATGATTCCAAAAATGCGGTAGAACGTATTGAGCAGGAATTGAAGATATTATTGCTTCCAAAGGATCCGAATGATGAGAAGAATGTTATCGTTGAATTGCGTGCCGGTGCCGGCGGCGATGAATCCGCACTTTTTGCAGCGGAGATCTTTCGTATGTATCAGAAATATGCAGATAAGATGCATTGGAAGACGGAGTTGATCAGTTTAAATGAAAATGGAATTGGTGGATTTAAAGAGTGCTCCTTTATGATCAATGGTAAGGGTGCATTTTCAAGATTGAAATACGAAAGTGGCGTACATCGTGTACAACGTGTGCCGGAAACAGAATCCGGAGGAAGGATCCATACATCTACTATTACGGTTGCTATTATGCCGGAGGCAGAAGAGGTAGATTTTGAATTGGATATGAATGATTGTAAGTTTGATGTATTCCGTGCATCCGGTAATGGTGGACAGTGTGTCAATACAACAGATTCAGCCGTTCGTTTAACACATATTCCAACCGGAATTGTTATTTCCTGTCAGGATGAGAAATCACAGCTTAAGAATAAAGATAAAGCATTGAAAGTATTGAGAGCAAAATTATATGACATGGAGTTACAAAAAGCACATGATGCAGAAGCTGAGCTTCGTAAGAGTCAGGTTGGAACCGGCGATCGTTCGGAGAAGATCAGAACTTACAATTTCCCACAGGGAAGGGTGACAGATCATCGTATCAAATTAACACTTCACAAATTAGATCAGGTCATGAATGGGGATCTGGATGAGATTATTGATAGTCTGACCGCAGCGGATCAGGCTGCAAAGTTAGCAAAGATGAATGAGCAGTAAAGAGGGTGGCAGAATGAAAGCATGGGAGAATAATATTCGTAAAGTTGTACCATATGTTCCGGGGGAACAGCCAAAGGTAGATAAGGTGATCAAGCTGAATACAAATGAAAACCCATATCCGCCATCGCCAAAAGTGTTACAGGCTCAATGCGATATGGAAAAGCTACGTCTGTATCCGGATCCGGAAGCAAAGGATCTTGTTCATGCAATTGCACAGTATCATGAATTACAGGATGATCAAGTGTTTGTCGGAGTGGGATCCGATGATGTACTTGCAATGTCATTTATGACATTTTTTAATTCGGATAAACCGCTTTTGCTTCCGGACATCACATATAGTTTTTATGATGTATGGGCAGATTTATTCCGGATACCATACCGGATGATGCCGTTAAAAGAAGATTTTTCAATTGATCCGTCAGATTATTATGGTGAAAACGGTGGCGTTATTTTCCCGAATCCCAATGCCCCTACCGGTCAGTTGGTGACGCTGGATTTCATAAGAGATGTATTGGCACACAACCAGGATGTGATCGTAATTGTAGATGAGGCGTATATTGATTTTGGAGGTCAGACGGCATTGCCGCTTTTAAATGAGTTTGAAAACTTGTTGGTGGTTCGGACTTTTTCAAAGTCACGATGCCTTGCAGGTCTTAGAATTGGATATGCAATGGGTAATGCGGAATTGATCAAAGCATTAAATGATGTAAAATACAGCTTTAATTCATACACAATGAATTATCCGACTATTGTGATGGGAACTGCATGCATGCAGGATGATGCATACTTCAAAAATACCGTATCAAAAGTAATTGCAACGAGAGAGTGGTTTGAGAAGGAGCTTATTCGCTTAGGGTTTGCTTTTCAGCCATCTTATTCAAATTTTGTATTTGCAACCCATAAAAGCACAAAAGCAAAGGATATTTTTGAGGCAGCGAAGAAAGAACATATATTTGTAAGATATTTTGACAAACCAAGAATTGACAATTATCTTCGTATTTCAATCGGAACAGACGAAGAAATGAAAGAGTTTGTAAGATTTTTGGAACAATATCTGAATGTATAATATAATTGTGGCAAAGGCAATCATGAATTCTTTGTGAATTGCTTGACGCAGTAGAAAGAATCCGTTATAGTGTAATTACACTTAACGGATTTTTCTTTATAGATACGGTTCGTATCTATTTTCCAGTTTTTGAATTGAATAGGAAAACGGAATTATGCATTTTATTGTCGCCTTAACAAAAAGGAGACAAGTTATGGATTATCAGGAGTTTTTAGATTATGTGAAAGAGAATATTTTAGATTATTTGAAACAGTCAAGGATCACGGCAGATACATCGAATGAGGTCATATTTGACGAGAAAGAATATGAAGTTCTTTCACAAAAGATTATGAAAAATAATGGGATCACTTTGGATGCAATAACAATTTATCAGGAAGGACAATATGTTAGTCCTAATATATATCTGAATGCATATTACGATCAATATAAGATGGGCAAACCGCTTGACTGTATTATGAATCAGCTGATTCAGGAATATGAGGATAAGATGGAAGAAGCCGGTACACTTCAGGTAGATAATGTGTATGATCTGGATAAGGTGCGGGATAAGATTGTATTCCGACTTGTGAATTATGAACGCAACCGGAAAGAATTATTATTATGTCCTCATAAGAGATTTCTGAATTTTGCGGTTACATTTCGCTATCTTGCATCTAAGGATGCTATGGGGATAGCGAGTTCCATTATCAGTCACAAAGAATTTGCAGCATGGAATATTGAATTAGATGAATTGTATGATATTGCAAAATCCAATACAATGCGATTGTTCCCGTGGAAGATAGAATCGTTAGCTAAGATGATCACATCATGTATGTGTGGGGATTTATCGAATGCATTGAGCGAAGACGCGTATGAAGATATGATGAATATGGTGGAACAGGATTGTGGTATACAGATGTTTGTTTTGAGTAATGATGTTGGAATTAATGGTGCCACTTGTGTTTTATATGATCAGGTATTGTATGAATTTTCTATGGCACATGAGTGTAATCTGTATGTTCTTCCCTCGAGTGTACATGAGGTGATACTGATACCGGCGGAGGAAGATACGGATCCGCAATTTCTTTTAGAATTAGTATCGAATGCCAACAAGAGTTCAGTTGGTTTGATCGATCTGTTATCGGATGAGATTTATTATTATGACCGCAATATCAATGAAATTCAGATATATGAAGACTAAAACACTACACAAATTATCTAAATGTTGACAAATTAATATCCATGCCATAAAATATCAATTAAGTGAATAATAATTCACAATTGGGGGTTTTATATGAATAATAATTTTGTGAACAGGAAAGATCGAATTATTGCTTCAGCGATAGAGATTATCAGTGAAGCGGGACTATCTTCTCTGAACACAAAGACACTGGCTATGAAGGAGAACATGTCGGAGTCTTTGTTATATCGTTATTTTGGCGGAATTGAAGAAGTTCTGGTTGAAGTGATCGATACGTATACCAAGTTTGATAAAGGTATGCTTGCAACAATTGAAGCAAAGAATATTTCGCATTTGGACAAAGTGCTGGAATTATTGAAAACTTTGGGCACATATTATGAAGGATATCAGGAAATGGGTGCCATTGTCCTCAATTATGAGGAGCTTTTACATAATGTGAATACAAGAGAAGCAATAGCTCATTGTATTAAGATGAGAACCGAATTTATACGACAGCATTTGAAGGCAGCTATGGACGAAGGCGAGATTCGGAATGACTTTTCGCCAGATGAGCTTTCTAATATTTTTATAGGGAGTCTGACCAGGGACTTGTTGAATCGTCGGATCGAATACGATTCAAGAAGCCATACTCAATACGCAGATTCAATGTTAGAACGATTGGCTAATATATTGCGAACAAAAGAAACGAAATGATGAGTAAAGGAATGTTGGAGGATTCGTATGAGAGTTTTAGTTGCAGATGATGATTTCGTAAATAGAAAATTTTTAGAAAAGATATTTAGCCGGTATGGCGAAGTGGTAGCGGTGGATAATGGAATGTCTGCGGTAGATGAAGCGGTCAGGGGAATGGAACAGCGTGAGTTCTTTGATCTGATCTGTTTAGATATCATGATGACGAAGTTAGATGGATATAAGACATTAGAAGCAATTCGGGAAGCAGAGAGCAAATATGCGGTATTCGATAATCGTGCAAAGGTTATTATGATCAGTGCATTAGATGAAGTGGTATTAGATAGTTTTCAGGTATGTAGTGATTATGATGCATATATCTGCAAACCGATCGTGGTGGATAAGTTCGAAAAGCTTCTTGATAAAATGGGATTTGACAAGATTGAGCAATAAAAGGAAGATTATGTCATGGATTTGTTTGATTATATGCGGGAAGCGAATATGGAGAAAGAATCTCCGCTTGCAAAAAGATTACGGCCAACAACCTTGGATGAGGTTGTTGGTCAAAAACATATTATAGGAAAAGATAAGCTGCTCTATCGTGCGATTCAGGCAGATAAGATCAGTTCTATTATATTTTATGGACCACCGGGAACTGGAAAGACAACATTGGCGCATGTGATTGCTAATACAACCAGTTCTATTTTTACGTCTATGAATGCGACAACGGCAGGAAAAAAAGATATGGAAGAGGTTGTGAAAAAGGCGAAGGATAACTATGGTATGTATCAAAAACGAACCATTTTGTTTATTGACGAGATTCATCGCTTTAATAAGGCACAACAAGATTATTTACTTCCGTTTGTAGAAGATGGAACGATCATATTGATCGGGGCAACAACCGAGAATCCATATTTTGAAGTAAATGGAGCGTTGCTTTCAAGATCACATATATTCCGATTAGAACCATTGCAAAAAGATGATATTAAAGAATTATTACAGCGGGCAGTATATGATGTTGAAAAAGGAATGGGTTCTTATCATGCGGCAATAGATGAGGATGCGCTGGAATTTCTTGCAGATATGAGTGAAGGAGATGCAAGAAGTGCGTTGAATGCAATAGAATTAGGTGTATTGACTACACAGCCGTCTGAGGATGGACAGATACACATTACACTTGCGGTAGCGGAAGAATGTATTCAAAAACGGGCAGTGCGTTATGACAAAGACGGTGATAATCACTATGATACAATATCTGCATTTATTAAGAGTATGAGAGGATCGGATCCGGATGCAGCAGTATTTTATTTAGCACGTATGTTAGATGCAGGAGAGAGTATTACATTTATTGCGAGACGAATTATGATCTGCGCATGTGAAGATGTTGGAATCGCAGATCCGCAGGCGATACAGGTTGCGGTTGCATGTGCGCAGGCGGTTGAAAGAATAGGATTACCCGAAGCACAGTTGATATTGGCAAACGCTGCAATCTATGTTGCAAGTGCACCGAAATCCAATGCTGTGACCAATGCAATCTTTGGAGCACAGGAGCTGATCAAGAATCAGAAAACTGGAGCTGTTCCGCCATATCTTCGGGATGCACATTACAAAGGATCAGCAGATCTTGGACATGTTGGTTATTTATACCCGCATGATTATCCGGGACATTATGTAAAACAACAATATCTTCCGGATGATATAAAGGATCAGCAGTTTTATTATCCAAGTGTCAACGGATATGAAAAACAGGTGAAAGACTATCTGGATCATTTAGAGGAGGAAGAAGAATGAAACGAGTAAGACAGATTGTGGCATGTGTCACGGTTGCAGTGATACTATGTCTGATTATCGGGACTTTGATTTGTGCGGTAACCGGCAGCAAATATTTTTTTGGAATGTTGTTTTTGATGATCGTCGTACCGGTTGTGTTATGGGTATTTATGTGGTTTACACGTCTTGTGAATGGAGATTCCGATGTGATATCCAGAAAAGATATGGAAGCACTTGAAAAAAGCAAAAAAGGAACGGAGCCGGAAGAACCGACTCCGTAAAATAGGGGAGGATAAAGTATTTACCGGTTTTTTAACCGGTGATCAGATATTGTAAAACATATTCGTTCGAAGATGTTTTGCTGTATCTGATAGTTACAGTATAACCGGATTTATATGAGTTATACTTGTTTTTTTAAAAACTTGAAAAAATGGACGTGGTTTGATATAATCTAGCTTGTCGTATGCTGATGCGTAGGATAGGAATTCATTATTTGATAAAGGTGGTATAGAACAAATGAGTTTATTAAAAGAGTGGCGTGATTATGCGTATGGTTTGGATGACAGAACACCGGAAGGTAAACAGTTCTGGCTGAATTATTTTGGAGTAGAACAGGGAATTTATAAGAAAATTCTTGCAAATCCTACTGTTATGGTAAAGGGTACAGTAAAAGAATTAGCAGAAAAGTATGATACAACCGTTCAGTTGATGACTGGATTTTTAGACGGAATTGATGAGAGTTTGAAGACACCAAACAATATTGAGGAAATGACAGAAGATACAGAAGTTTCTTTGGATATTGATTATGAAAAGTTATACATGAATATGGTTGGATGTAATGCAGAGTGGCTCTATACATTAGAGGAGTGGGATAATCTGCTTACACCGGAGAGAAGAAAAGAGCTTTATAAGATTGAGAAGACATCTAAGACTGTTGTAAAGCCGCCAAAGGTTGGAAGAAATGATCCATGTCCTTGTGGCAGTGGTAGAAAATTCAAACAGTGTTGTGGTAAGAATAAATAGAATCGAGGCACGATATGAGTAAGGTTAGAACGAGATTTGCTCCAAGTCCGACCGGCAGAATGCATGTGGGCAATTTAAGAACTGCATTGTATGCGTATTTGGTAGCAAAACATGAAAACGGAGATTTTATATTAAGAATTGAGGATACTGATCAGGAACGGTTGTTAGAAGGTGCGGTAGATATCATTTATCGTACGTTAGAAGGAACCGGTCTGATTCATGATGAAGGTCCGGACAAGGATGGCGGGGTAGGTCCATATGTGCAGAGTGAGCGTCAGGCACAAGGCTTATATTTAAAATATGCAAAGCAATTGATTGAAAAAGGAGAAGCATATTATTGTTTCTGTGACAAGGAGCGTTTGGATAATTTAAAAGAAGAAGTAGTTGATGGCAAGAGTATCCGCAGATATGATAAACATTGCCTTCATTTAAGCAAAGAAGAAGTGGAAACAAATCTCTCAAAAGGAATACCTTATGTAATTCGTTTGAATGTTCCGGAAGAAGGCGAGACAAGTTTTGAAGATGAATTGTATGGAACGATCACGGTTCCGAACAAGGAACTGGATGATATGATTCTGATCAAATCAGATGGATATCCGACTTATAATTTTGCAAATGTAGTGGATGATCATCTGATGGGAATTACACATGTTGTACGAGGACAGGAGTATTTGTCTTCTTCGCCAAAGTATAATCGTTTGTATCAGGCATTTGGCTGGGATGTTCCTGCCTATATTCATTGTCCGACTATCACGAATGAAGAACACCAGAAGTTATCAAAGCGTTGCGGACATTCTTCTTATGAAGATCTGTTAGAACAGGGATTTTTGTCAGAGGCAATTGTGAATTTTGTGGCACTTCTTGGATGGAGTCCGGAGGATAATCAGGAGATCTTTTCATTGGATGAGCTGGTAAAAGCATTCGATTATCATCACATTTCAAAGTCACCTGCAGTATTTGACATGGTGAAACTCAAATGGATGAATGGGGAATATATTAAGAAGATGGACTTTGACCGCTTCAAAGAGATGGCTATGCCATATGTGAAAGAAGTTATCACAAGAGATGTTAAGATTGATGAGATCTTAGAGTTAGTGAAGACCAGAATCGAGATATTCCCGGATATCAAAGATCATATTGATTTCTTTGAGGAATTACCGGATTATGATGTAGCAATGTATACGCATAAGAAAATGAAAACAAACAGCGAGAACTCTTTAGAGATCTTGCAGGAGGAATATGATATCCTGAAGAATGTAGATGATTGGACGATTGATTGCTTACATGATACATTGATGGAATATATTCAGAAAAAGGGAATTAAGAACGGAACCGGTTTATGGCCAGTGCGTACTGCGGTTTCCGGTAAACAGATGACACCGGGTGGGGCATTTGAGATTATGGATATTCTTGGCAAAGAGGAGTCTTTGCGAAGAATAGAGATTGGTATTGCAAAGCTTTCAGAAGCGGTAGCAAATGCCTAGATAGGAGTAACGATGCCAGAGTTTAATCAGGGACAATTAAGTGCCATTCACCATGTGAATGGGCCAATGTTAGCGTTGGCGGGACCGGGGAGTGGCAAGACAACGACAATGGTGCATCGTATCAAATATTTAATTGAGCAGGCAAAAGTTCCCGCTGCAAGGATTCTTGTAATTACATTTACGAGAGCCAGTGCACGGGAAATGGAAGAACGGTTTTATCATTTAATGGGAGGTTCTGGGTACAAGTGTACATTTGGAACCTTCCATTCCGTATTCTTTAGCATCTTAAAGATGGCATATGGCTATCGGTCGCAAGATATTCTGTTGGAAGAACAGAAATATTCTATGATTCGGGAAATTATCAGAAACAGACAATTGGAATATGAAGACGAAGAAGAGATGGTTTCTGAGTTGATTCGGGAAATGAGCCTGATGAAGGGGGAATTAATTCCATTAGAACATTTTTATTCGTCTGTCGTTGGAGAAGAGATATTTCGGGGTATTTACAGAGAATACGAATCAAAAGTGATAAAGATGGGCAAGCTTGATTTTGATGATATGATGGTATATTGTTATGAGCTGTTAAGAGAACGGGAAGATATACGAAAGTATTTGCAACAACGTTTTTTATATATTTTAGTAGATGAATTTCAGGACATTAACAAAATACAATACGAAATTACCAAAATGCTGGCAGCACCGCAGAATAATCTGTTTATTGTAGGCGATGATGATCAGAGTATTTATGGATTCCGTGGTGCCAAACCGGACATTATGCTACATTTTAAAGATGATTATCCGGACGGCAGGGAAACGTTGTTTGATGTGAATTATCGTTGTAACCGGAATATTACAGAAGGAGCGGTGCGACTGATCTCACATAACCGGATCCGGTTTGGAAAAAAGATTGTCAGTGCAAAGGGTTATGAAGAACCGATCCAGATACATCATATGAATACCTTAAAAGAAGAAAATTATCATGTGATCGAACAGATACAGCAATACAAAAAAGATGGAATGGCATATTCGGAAATGGCAGTTATATTCCGGACAAATGTGCAGGCGAGAGGAATTGTGTATCAGTTAATGGAATATAATATTCCGTTTCGGATCAGAGATAAGGTTCCATGCATTTACGATCATTTTACCGTGCAGAATGTATTAAATTATATCCGTGCAGCAATGGGTGTGCGGGATCGTGCATTGTTTTTACAGATTATGAACAAACCCAACCGCTATCTGTCAAGAAACCTGTTGACGGAATCGGTTGTCAGCTTTGAGGAAATGCGCAGACAGGCAGAGGGAAAACAATGGGCAATTGATAACATTAACCAGTTTGAATATGAATTGAAGATATTACCAGGTTTAAAACCGTTTGCAGCAGTCAATTTTATCCGGAAAGCGATCGGTTATGATGAATATCTGCGGGAGTATGCAGAATACAGGCACTTAAATGTGGATGATCTGTATGGTGTGTTGGATGAATTACAGGAGATGGCAAAAGCATACAAAACATATCGTGACTGGTTTGACGGAATGGATGAATACAGACAGAAATTAGAAGAACATACGCGGCAGAATACAAAGGATGATGCCATAACGGTAACAACTATGCACAGTGCGAAGGGTCTGGAATTTGAGTCGGTGTTCATCTTAGAGGCCAATGAAGACATGACACCATACAAAAAGGCGGTAAAACCGGAAGAGATTGAAGAAGAACGAAGGATGTTCTATGTTGCAATGACACGGGCGAAAAGTCATCTGCATATATATGAGGTAAAGTCATACTATAACAAAGAATTAGAACCTTCCAGATTCCTGCACGAATTATGCACAGAAGATACTCAGGGAGAGGAAGACGGTATTGCTTAAGAGTTCATTTAACGAAGCAATGTAGAAAGTGATACGGATCCGGCACCCTGAATGCTTAATGGATAAGATGAAAGCGGGGCAGATGCAGCAATCAGTTGTTGTTTTACCTCTGCATTCGTCAGATAAGGTCTCATTTGTAGTAAAAGGGCACAGTAACCGCTTACAAATGGAGTAGACATAGAGGTTCCGTTTTTGATATGATAGCCGCCGCCGGGTTTCAGACTTAAGATACGTACACCGGGTGCGCATATTTCCGGTTTTGAAGACGGTATGCGGCTGATGGAAGAAAACGAGGTGCCATCGCAGGAGCCTACTGTAATGATATCTTCACAATTGCCGGGTGCCGTGATCGTATTCCGGGTTGGACCATTATTTCCGGCAGAGCAACAGACAATCAGTCCGGCTTCCCATAACCGGCTCACCCAAAGATTCAGAAGAATCTGCTCTGTGCGGGAGATAGACGGATTGCTGCCAATGGACATATTTACGATGCGGATATTATACTCATATTGATGTGTTAAAAGCCAATGAATTGCCTCGATAAATAGTTCAATGGAACAATTACCGTGATGGTCAAGAATCTTTAGAGCAATCAGACTGCATTCCGGTGCGATACCAATCTGTTTGGCACCGATGATCCCGGTTACATGTGTGCCGTGGGAGTAATCGTCATATGGTGTTGTGCGTCCGTAAACAAAATCATGAAAATGCAGAATACGGTGTGGTGCGATCTCCGGATGAGGGGAGAGTCCGGAGTCCATTATGGCAACGGTTATATTTTTTCCGGTAATTCCCTGTTTATGGAAGGAATCTGCATGGGAACAGATCGCTGGAATTTTAGGAGAAACAGACAAGAAGGGCACCTCCGCTCTTTACAAAAAACTGTTTTCAGATTATATTAATAACATATGTTGACCTTATGAAAATGGTTAGTGGGAATGTCGGAAAAGGAGAAAAACATGCTGAAAAGAAGTGTTCGGATAGAACTGGAGTCTGTTATCAATGAATTGCAGGTGAATTTGGAGAATAATTATAAAGATCTGGCACAAGATGCACTTAAGAAATTACATGCAACATTAGAAGAGAATCTTGCAACCGGCAAGATGAAAGAGAAAGATTATAACAAATATAAAAAAATAGCAGATGATTATTCGGCTAAGATGGCGAATTATCATCATTAAACAGGAGTATCATATGAATATATATAAAAAAATGGCAAGCTTATGTTTTGTAATATGTATTATGGCAGAAATGTTGACCGGCTGCGGAGATGGGGCGGCTATGGGCAGCAGGTTTCAGGACGAAGACAAATTATCGGTTGTGACGTCTATTTATCCAATGTATGATTTTGTATCTAAGATTGCAGGTGGGAAAGCCGAGATCATTAATTTGGTTCCGGCGGGAACGGAACCACATGATTTTGAGTTGTCAACCGGGGATATGCAATTGTTGGAGCAGGCGGATATGTTCATTTATAATGGTGCAGATATGGAACCGTTTGCGGATAAGACGATCCAGGCATTATCGAATCCGAATCTTACGGTAGTGGAAGCAGCTTCCGGGGTAGAATTGATCAAAGAGGATGGTCATAGTGACCCGCATACATGGTTAAGCGTTGAAAATGCAATTGCAGAATGTGGTGTTATCAAGGATGCGTTGATTCAGGTCGATGGAGAAAATGCAGATTATTATACTGATAATTACAATGCTTATGTGGAACAATTGAAGGAATTAGACGAGACTTTCCGGGAGGGATTGAAAGACATCTCGAAGGATACGATTGTTGTGGCTCATCAGGCATTTGGATATCTGTGCAAGGAATACGGCCTGAAACAGGAAGCAGTTGAGGGATTGACAGCGGATTCTGAACCGGATTCTGCAAGAATGAAAGAACTGATCGATTTCTGTAAAAAAGAGGATATTCATGTCATTTTCTTTGAGGAGTTAGTGAGTCCGAAAGTGGCACAGACAATTGCAAACGAGGCAGACGCCGAGACAATGGTGTTGAATCCGATTGAAGGTATCACCGCAGAGCAGGAGAAGGAAGGAACGGACTATATCACCTTGATGAAGGAGAATCTGAAGGCACTTCAAAAAGCATTAAAATAGAAATGCAGGTATAAGGGGACAAAGGAGAAAAAGTATGGGTTTGGTAATTAGTGCATTAGTTGTAAATGTGTTTATCAGTCTGATCATTCCATTGGTCATTCTGGTTGTGTTGTGGATAAAATATCCGATGGAACGGAAAGGAATCGTATTGCTTTCCTTAGCAGGAATCCTGTCTTATATGGGGATGCAGTGGGGATGCAAGGAACATAGTCTGTCATATCTGTTTAACCATACGGATTTTCAGCAGTTTATGGATGCACATTATATACCATATCTGTTATTTGTTGCATTTTTTGGAGCGTTGATGGCTCTGTTGCCGGTTCTGTTGATTGCCATTGTTTGCTGCAAACGGCAGATATCTTACCGGAAGGTTGTAGCGTGGGCTGTTGCATACAGTGCAACAGAATCCGTTATGTTAGTAGGTTACAAGAGTTTTTGGACAATTATAGAATATATCAGGGATCATTCACAGGAGATTGATGCAACAGCAGGAGAGTTGTTTTTGTCCGGATATGAAAGAATCCTTATGCTGGTGATTGAGACGGCAATTTTGATGGCATTGATCTATTTTATTGAACAGAAAATGACGATCCGGGGTATTGTGATCCAGTTATTATGCCATACGATTGTTACATTTTTACCGGGTTTCTTTATCGCATTTTCCACAACTGGTTATTACGAAGTGTTTGACCGTTCTACTACATTGGTATTCATTTATATCATATTAACAGTAGCTGCAGTTTGTTCAATCACTCTGTTACAGGCTATGAAGTATTCGATGGTGGATGCAACAGTGGATTCCAAAGAAGCGATAGAAGATTATAATATACGCCTGCAGGTGCGTAAGGATATGAGGGCAGAGAAGAAACAAAAAAAGATCAAAAAGAAACATCACAAAGAAGAGATGGATAAGTCCGATCTGATCAAGCCGTAAAGGAACAGAGACTGACGGATTGTATCGGAAAAAAGACTTGAAAACATGCAATGAAAATGATAGAGTATTGTTCGAGCGGTATTCGGAAGAAACTGCATCGAATGGTAAGTGTTGTCACTTGAATAGGCATATGCTTAGAAGAGAGGTGATAACATGAAGATAGGTTTTGTAGGTGCCGGAAGAGCAGGCTGTAGTCTTGGTAAGTATTTTACCACGAAGGCTGTGCAGGCGGATGTTACGGTAACCGGTTATAATAGTATAGTTGAGGAAGAAGCCAGATGGGCAGCCAAATTCACCGGTTCAAGCGTGTTTGAACGGATAGAAGATGTAATTACTGCAAGTGATGCCATTATTCTGTCGACTCCGGACGGAGCGATTAAGAAGGTATGGGATACGATCGACAAGAAGAATCTGACAGGCAAGATGATCTGTCATCTAAGTGGCTCCTTATCATCCGATGTATTTTCAGGAATTGATACGTATGGAGGTTATGCGATATCAATTCATCCTATGTTTGCGTTCAGCAACAAAGATTCCGTATATCAACAATTAGATAGTGTTAGTTTTACATTAGAAGGACATCCTTATGCGGTCAATGCATGGCAACAGTTATTGGATGCGCTTGGCAATCGTTCGGTTGTGATTGATAAGGCAAAGAAGCCCAAGTATCATGCGGCAGCGAGCATTCTGAGCAATCAGGTGATCGCAGTACTGGCAACCGGTTATGAGCTGTTGGAAGAGTGTGGGTTCAGTGAGAAGGAAGCGAGAACCTTCAGTGCAGCCCTGGTGCGTGACAATGTGGAGCATGTCATAGCGGATGGCTGCGTGAGTGCGCTGACTGGACCGATCGAACGGGGAGATGTCGGAACAGTGCAGAAGCATCTTCAGGAATTAAATGATACGCAAAAAGAGATGTATCGGGTCTGTGGCAGCAAGCTGTTAGAACTTGCAGAATGTAAGAATCCACAAACAGATTATGCAGTCTTGGAGAGCGTCCTGAAAGAAGTGTAAAAGGATTCATTGACCATGACGGTGAATGGGATGAAAAGGAGATAAGGAATATGAAGAATACAGTATTAACATTTAAACAGGCAAAGGAAAAAGGAGAGAAACTTTCCATGTTGACCTCTTATGATTATTCCACAGCAAAGTTAGTGGATGAAGCAGGGGTAAATTCCATTCTGGTGGGAGATTCTCTCGGAAATGTGGTATTAGGCTATGAGGATACGATCTCGGTTACTATGGAAGATATGATCCATCACAGTGCGGCAGTTGCAAGAGGGGCGAAGAATGCATTGGTTGTATGTGACATGCCTTTTATGAGTTATCAGACTTCCGTATATGATGCAGTTGTCAATGCTGGCAGACTGATGAAGGAAGGACGTGCCGGAGCAGTCAAATTAGAAGGTGGCAGGGAGGTATGTCCACAGATCAAAGCAATTGTAGATGCAGGAATTCCGGTCTGTGCACATCTTGGTCTGACGCCACAGTCCATCAATGCATTTGGCGGTTTTAAGGTACAGGGTAAGACAGAAGCGGCAGCACGTAAGCTGTTAGAGGATGCGAAGGCAGTGGAAGAAGCAGGAGCATTTGCTGTGGTATTAGAATGTGTACCATCTAAGTTAGCCGAGCTGGTTACAAAAGAATTATCGATTCCTACAATTGGAATTGGAGCAGGCAATGTATGTGATGGCCAGGTGCTGGTATATCAGGATATGCTTGGCATGTTCAGTGATTTCACTCCAAAGTTTGTCAAGAAGTTTGCAGATATTGGAACAATCATGCGGGAAGCATTTGCAGCGTATGATAAGGAAGTTAAGGCGGGGACGTTCCCTTCCAAAGAACATGAATATGGAATCAGTGAAGAAGTGATTGAAAAGTTATATTAGAAAGAAGGAAAAAGAGATGAAGATTTCAGGTAAGATTGATGAAGTAAGAGCACAGGTTAAGGAATGGAAGAAACAGGGACTGTCCGTTGCACTGGTTCCGACGATGGGCTATCTGCATGAGGGACATAAGAGCCTGATGGAGCGTGCCAGAAAAGAGAATGACAAGGTGGTTGTCAGTATTTTTGTGAATCCGATGCAGTTTGGTCCAAATGAGGACCTGGAGTCCTATCCAAGAGATCTTGACCGGGATTCTAAGATCTGTGAAGCGGCCGGTGTAGATCTGATCTTCCATCCGGAGGTAGAAGAGATGTATGGACCGGATTTCCATGCTTATGTGGATATGCATACATTGCCGGAGAAGTTGTGTGGTGCCAGCCGTCCGGTGCATTTTCGCGGAGTGCAGACCGTCGTATCGAAGTTGTTTCATATTATACCTGCGGATCGTGCTTACTTTGGACAGAAGGATGCACAGCAGCTTGCGATTATCCGTCGTATGGTAATGGATCTTAACTTTGACATTGAGATCATCGGATGTCCGATCATCCGGGAAGAAGACGGACTTGCAAAGAGTTCCCGGAATACATATCTTTCCGAAGAAGAGAGAAAGCAGGCAGTTATCCTGAACCAGTCCTTAGAAGCAGCAATGGATGCGATCAACGCAGGAGAAAAGGATGCAGCAAAAGTAAAACAGATCATTATCGACAAGTTACATACCTGCCCACTTGCAAAGATTGATTATGTGGAAGTGGTAAGCTTTGATACGATCCAGCCGATCGAGAAAGTGGAAGGCGCTGTATTGATCGCCATTGCAGTATATATTGGAACCACGCGTCTGATCGATAACAGGATCATAATGTAAGGAATACAAAAAGAACGAGGTACAGTTGATATGTTGATTAATATGCTAAAAGGTAAGATCCACCGGGCGACTGTCGTGCAGGCAGAGCTTAATTATGTGGGAAGTATCACAGTAGATCCGGAATTAATGGATGCTGCAGGAATCTTAGAATATGAGTACGTTCAGATCGTTGACGTAGAGAATGGCAACCGGTTTGAGACATATACGATCGCCGGAGAACCGGGCAGTGGTATGATATGCCTAAATGGTGCTGCTGCACGTCAGGTTGCAGTTGGTGACCATGTGATCATTATGTCGTATGCACAGATGACACCGGAGGAAGCAAAGGAACACAAACCACATGTCGTTTTTGTGGATAATAAGAACCAGATCCTTCAGGTATCCCGATATGAGAAGCATGGAGAATTGAGTCCGCAATAAGAAAGCAGACGACAGTATAGATTATAGATCTGTACCGTCGTCTGTTTGTATTTTATGGTTTCAAATATATTTTGGACACTTGATTTTTCATGTGCTCCGTTGTATAGTTTACGAAGATAGATTAATTGACCGGAGGAAGAAGATGTTAACAGGAAAGACGGTTGTGTTAGGAGTGACAGGCTCCATAGCAGCATATAAGATAGCGAATCTCGCAAGTATGTTAGTGAAGCTGCATGCGGATGTGCATGTGATCATGACACAGAATGCAACGAATTTTATTAATCCGATTACGTTTGAGACTTTAACTTCCAATAAGTGTTTAGTCGATACGTTTGATCGGAATTTTCAATTTAATGTGGAACATGTAGCGCTGGCAAAGAGGGCAGATATTTTTATGGTGGCTCCGGCAAGCGCCAATGTGATCGGGAAGATTGCGAATGGCATTGCAGATGATATGCTGACAACAACGATCATGGCATGCAAAGCACCGAAGTATATTGCTCCGGCAATGAATACGAATATGTTCGAGAATGCGATTGTGCAGGATAATATGGAGAAGCTGAAGAGGTTTGGATATGGTATTATCGTTCCGGCAACAGGGTATCTGGCATGTGGGGATACCGGCGCAGGTAAGTTGCCGTCAGAAGAGGTACTGTTATCCTACATTCTCAAAGAACTGCATTACGAGAAGGATATGCAGGGTAAGAAGGTGTTAGTTACAGCAGGACCGACCATGGAGGCAATGGATCCGGTCCGTTTCATATCGAATCATTCAACCGGCAAGATGGGATATGCCATTGCAAGATGTGCAATGGAGCGGGGAGCAGAGGTTACGCTGATCACAGGACAGACTGCAATTGAGAAGCCCCCATTTGTGAAAGTGATTCCGGTTGTCAGTGCAGCGGATATGTTTGAAGCAGTGAAAGAACATTATGCGGATATGGATTATATTGTGAAAGCGGCCGCAGTTGCAGATTATACACCGGAGCATGTTGCACCGGACAAGATGAAGAAGAGTGATGCGGATATGTCCGTTTCATTGGTTCGGACTGTGGATATTCTGAAGTATATCGGAGAACACAGAAAGCCGGGACAGGTGATCTGCGGATTTGCCATGGAGACGAAGGATCTCCTTGAGAATGCAACGAAGAAGCTGACCTCGAAGAATGTGGATATGATCGCTGCGAATAATCTGAAGGTTGCAGGTGCGGGATTTGGAACCGATACGAATGTGATCACGCTGATCAGGAAGGATGAGACGAAGGAGCTTCCAATCCTTTCCAAAGAAGAGGCGGCAAAGGTTATCTTAGATGAGATGATGGAGCTGGGTCAGCGGTAATGCACGGAGTATGTGTATATGCACCGTCTGATGGAATTGCAGGCTGTATGAAAGCCTGCGTATTATCTGCACCTGAAGCTTATATTATATGAATCATATAGAACAGAATGAAAGGATATATAGCATCATGAAGAAAATGATCATTTTGGATCTTGATGGAACACTGACGAATAGTAAGAAAGAGATTACACCGAAGACGTTGGAAGCATTGTTGGATGCACAGGAACGGGGTGTGATCGTCACATTAGCATCCGGCCGGCCAACATATGGCATAAAAGAAGTATCAGATGCGTTACAGCTAGAACGCTTTGGAGGATACATTCTAAGCTTTAACGGTGCAAGAGTTATGAATGTGAAGACGAAAGAAGTTGTCTATCAGCAGAAGTTTCCGTTAGAATATATCCGTCCGTTGTATGAATATGCAGTGGAACATGATATGGGTCTTGTGACGTATGAACAGGATAAGGTGGTGACAGGAACCCGGATTGATGAATATATGCAGAAGGAAGCAGATATTAACCATATGAATTTAACTACGGTTAATAATTTTCCAGAGTATGTAGACTTTGATGTGAATAAATGCCTGTTCACGGCGGCTGTAGATGTGGCACCACAATGGGAGAACGAGTTGGTAGAACGATATGGAGATGTGTTAAGCATATACCGTTCAGAGCCATTCTTTATAGAGGTTATGCCACAGGGAATAGATAAGGCGGCATCGTTAGCCCGTTTATTCGAGATCATAGGAATGGATAAAGAAGATGCAGTGGCATGTGGAGATGGTTTTAACGACCAGTCTATGATAGAATACGCAGGTGTTGGGGTGGCAATGGCAAATGCACAGGAACGTGTTAAGGAAGCTGCGGATTATGTAACTGTACATTCTAACGATGAAGATGGATTAGTGGAAGTGATCAACAAATATTTCAAATAGAGAGAGGAAGAAGTATGAAAGCATTAGAAGACAGAATCAGAAAAGATGGTATTGTGAAACCGGGTAATGTATTAAAGGTAGACAGTTTTCTGAATCACCAGATGGATGTGAATCTCTTTGCACAGATGGGAGAGGAATGGAAACGTCTTTTTGCGGATCAGAAGATTGATAAGATCCTTACCATTGAAGCTTCCGGAATTGGAATTGCCTGTGTGGTAGCGCAGCATTTTGGTGTGCCGGTCGTGTTTGCCAAGAAAGCACAGAGTGTCAATATTGATGGTGATGTGTACGCAACAAAGGTAGAGTCGTTTACAAAGAAGAGAGTCTATGATGTGATTGTATCTAAGAAGTATTTGAAGCCGGGTGAGAAGATCTTAATTATTGATGATTTTCTTGCCAATGGATGTGCAGTGGCAGGTTTGATCGACCTCATACAGAATGCCGGCGCAGAAGTAGTCGGCGTAGGTATTGCGATTGAGAAAGGCTTCCAGGTGGGCGGCAAGAATATACGTGAGCAGGGAATCCGGTTAGAGTCATTAGCGATCGTAGAATCCATGAATGATGAGACGGGAGAGATTGTATTCCGCGAGCAGTAATGCGGGATGAGCCGGATATGATAATCAGACAAATGTAATAGTCTTTTGAGAAGTGTGTGGTACGGGGAATAATAAGAGAAAGAATAGGATTATAAGACATGAAAGAGAAGACAAATCAGACACCAGCAAGTATTGATAACATTTACCGGTTAGAGGGACGCGTGCCGGTCGTAAGTGCGATTCCGTTTGGATTGCAGCATATCTTAGCGATGTTTGTGGCAAATATTGCTCCGGTTATGATCGTGGCAGGTGTGTGTGGCATGGAGAGTAAACAGATTGCGATGCTGATCCAATGTGCGATGATCATTGCAGGAATCGGAACGATCATTCAGTTATATCCGGTGTGGCGGATTGGTTCCGGATTGCCGATCGTAATGGGAATCAGTTTTACATTCGTATCCATCTTTTGCTTTATTGGTGCGCAGTATGGATATGGTGCAGTCATAGGTGCTGTGATCGTAGGAGGTGTGATCGAGGGAACGCTTGGTCTGCTTGCCAAGTATTGGCGTAAGCTGGTATCTCCGATTGTGGCGGCATCCGTGGTAACCGCAATTGGATTTTCCTTATTGAATGTAGGAGCGACTTCATTTGGCGGAGGAAGTGGAGCAGAGGATTTTGGCTCCGCAAAGAATCTGATTCTTGGAACGATTACCTTAGTGGTATGTCTTGTGTTTAATATTGTTGCGAAGAAACACTATAAGCAGTTATCCGTTCTTGCCGGTCTGGTGGTTGGATATCTGGTTGCCATTCCAATGGGAAAGGTTGATTTTTCGGGATTTGCGGATTGTGGGATCATATCCGTTCCACACTTTATGCCGTTTAAGCCGGAGTTTAATATCAGTGCGATCGTATCGGTTACGATGATCTTCTTGGTGTCTGCCACAGAGACGATCGGTGATACATCAGCCGTAGCGGCATCCGGATTAGGCAGAGAAGTGACAGAGAAAGAGATCAGCGGTTCGATTGCCTGTGATGGATTTATCAGTGCGTTATCCGGTCTGTTTGGCTGTATGCCGATCACATCCTTCAGCCAGAATGTTGGTCTGGTTGCCATGACGAAAGTAGTGAACCGTTTTACAATCTTAATGGGTGCGATCATTATGATCATTGCCGGATTCGTTCCGGCGGTCGGTACAGCACTTGCAACGTTACCGGATGCGGTACTTGGTGGTTGTACGATCATGATGTTTGGTAACATTGTGGTGTCCGGAATCCAGATGATCGAGAAATGCGGATTCTCACACCGGAATACTGTGATCGTGGCTCTTTCGTTAAGTATTGGATTGGGATTTACGACAGTACCGGAGATCTTTGCTATCTTCCCGGAGATTATCCGGCAGATCTTCGCTGAGAACTGTGTTGCAGTCGTATTCTTAGTAGCGATTATCGCAAATCTGATCCTGCCAAAGGATAAGGAAACAGTGACAGAACAGGCATAAGGTGGTATGTGTTATGGTAATTCGTAAACACTATTATGTGGATGGCAGAGTCCAGGGCGTTGGATTCCGGTACCGTGCCTATTATGTGGCACAGAACTATGGACTCACGGGATATGCCATTAATTTAGATGATGGACGGGTGGAACTGGAAGTGCAGGGAGAGCAGGCGTTAGTGGATTCCTTCCTTGACAAAGTAGAAGAAGGACATTTCATACGCATTGATTCCTTTGAAGCACGGAGTATGCCGGTCAATCCCGACGATAATCAATTTTACATTGATTGAAAGGAGTATGAATTATGCAGTTAGAAACATTACAAAAGGACATGATCGCCGCTATGAAGGCACATGACAAGCAAAGAAAGGATGCGATTTCCTCTTTGATCTCTGCAATCAAGAAGGTTGCCATTGATGAGGGACATCGCGAGGATATCAAGGAGGATCTCGTAGACCGCGTAATTCTCAAAGAGTTAAAGACGGTAAAAGAGCAGATCGACAGCTGCCCGGCTGATCGTACCGATCTGAAAGAAGAGTACCAGTTACGTTATGATGTGATCAACGAGTATGCACCTTCACTTATGAGTGCAGAAGAGGTAAAAGCATTTATCGAGCAGAAGTTTGCAGATGTGGTGGCATCTAAGAACAAGGGAATGATAATGAAGAACGTGATGCCGGAATTGAAGGGCAAGGCAGACGGTAAGGTCATCAACGAAGTAGTGGGCGAACTTTGCAAATAAAAGCGGTGCAGGTATAGAATCCGATCATAAGACAAAGCGTCAGTATTTTAGGTATGGTGGGAAGAACATGCAGCAGATGCTGATAGAGCAGATAACCGGCTGTACCAAGTATTACAAAACAGATAACAGGAAAGAAGATGTCACGCGAGAAAGATAATTCGAACGTGACATTTTTTTGCAGTCGGTACAGACATCCGAAGGTCATTACCAGATAACTTATGAACAGGCCGGATACATAGCCATACATACCGATCTTTGGAACAAATATCAATATGAAACCAATACGGATACCGGTAGCAAGAACCGTCAGGAAGAGATTATAGGTACTAAGGCCTAATCCGTTTAATATGCTTGCTAATGTGGTAGCGAGGTAAATGAATGGACAAAGAAGAGAAAGCTGGTATAGATACATACCGGCTTTTTCGTTGGAAAAGAAACAGACACCAATATCAGAGCCGTATATAAAGAATACGATTGTAGAAAAAATTCCAATCAGCAGACAAAATTGCAGACTTTTTTGACATAGAACGGACAGGTGTGACCGGTTCGAGGTGGAGTTTGCAGAGGAAACGGCAGGCAGCAGCATGGTTGACAACGAATTGGTAATTGTGGCAGGGAACATGATGAAGGGGAATGCCATGCCGGTAAAGATGCCATAGATCTCCAAACTGGTAGTTGAATTATGATAATAGGTGAGCAATGCACTTGGAATCAGGATGGATTCCATACTTTGTAATGCGGTAAGTGCTAAGCGATTTGTCGTAAGAGGAATGGAATCTTTCAGAAACAGATGAATGATCTGGCGTTTATGAATTGGTTGACAGCAGGATCTTAAATGGTTTGTACGCATATGATGAAGCAGTGCAATCATCGAATAGATAAAAGCAATGATTTCGCCGATCACAATGCCAATTACCGCAAATGGTGCAGTGTAGGTATTACGGGCGCATACAAAAGTTGCAAGAAGATACAGTCCGATCACTTTGGCAGTCTGTTCTAAAAAATCAGAAATTCCGTGTACTTCGGATTGCTCCAATCCGAGAAAATATCCGTGAATTGCACCTTTCATTGCCATAAAAGGAATTCCAAATACAAGAATGCGCAGACATGGTGCACATCCGGATGCATTTAGAATACGGGTGCATAGAAAGTTGGCATTGCGGTATATAATAGAAGCAGTGAGAATTCCAAGGAACAGATTCCAGACAAAGCAGGTCTGAAAGAATTTCCAGGCGGTGGAATGATTGCCGCGCCTGGTGTATGCCGATACCAATTTGGTAAGGGCAAGTTCATTTCCGCATGTCGTAAATGAAAATGCAACCAGATAGATTGGAAAAATGAGCTGATAGATTCCAAGTTCTTTCGCACCGATCAAATGACTTAAGAATATTCTATTATAAAATCCTATGACACGTGTGACCAGACCGGTTATGGTTAAAATCAGAGTACCTTTTATCACAAGATTATGTTTGAAAAGATGGAATAATTGGCGATGAAGTCGTTTTGGATTCATAGATATTCCCCTTGTTTTGTTTCGTGGTGTAGGATG
>HF987803.1 GCA_000431135.1 Clostridium sp. CAG:590 | reverse complement strand
ACAGGCCACTTTGTCCATTCTGCAAACGATCATATGCTACCAATGTGTAGGCAGCCTGCTCTGATGCCATTAAATCAGGCTCCTCATTTGTCTGTTGATGTTTGAATCCGCCGGTCTTATCATCATAAAATGTAAGGAATGCTTCTAATAAAGAATGATCATTCTTAATAAAACGTTCGTCCGACTGTGCATCAATTCCCAATGCGGATAATGCGCAGATTACCTGTGCGATCGACTCACTCGACCGATCAGTGTCACTTGTTCCTATACTTGTCTTAGCATAGCCGCCATTGTCTCCCTGCAAATCAGATAGAACCTGAATTCCGCGGTCAACACTTTCTCTTACTTTTTCATCTGTTTTATAGTACGGTGCTAAAGCCTGAATAACCATCGCCGTCATGTCAACATCCGGTGTCGTACTCTCATCAACTTCTCCAAAGGCCCAGCCGCCATCCTTAATCTCTCTACCTAAGATGAACTGAATCAATTTTTCTCTTGTTGTTACCTCATCTACACCATTCACCTGTGGAATGCTATAATTTGCAGTATCTAATGCGATCAATGCATATGTTGCACCATTGATACCCTGTTTTACCACATAATCATAATCCGCTAATGGCTGCAACAGATTCTCTCCATTTATGTTTGTAGGATCCGCACCAATTGCTGTTAATGCAATCACCACTCTGGAATTGTCTGTTGATTTGGTATTACTGAGCTTATTTCCCTTACCTTTTATTTTATTCACTACCTGATCATAATAATGGTGATACCACGCAACATCCTTCACATTATGTCTTGCCAGTGATAATACAGCCCATTCACCACCTGTAGAACCAACAGTAGGTTCTGTTACAGCAGTATTACGGAGATACTGAATTACCGGTTCTAAAGGATTCTGAACTTCTACCGTACATTCGGCTTTCGCTCCATTTCCATCCTGTGCAGTCGCAGAAATGACCGCCTTACCATTCGCTTTCGCTGTTACAATACCATTCTCATCAACTGTAGCAACCTTCTCATTTGAGGATGTCCAGACAATATTTTTATTTGCTGCGTAGGATGGTTTAACGGTGGCAGAGAGTTGTAATTGTTTTTCAATAGTTAATACCTTTTCTGTTGTATCTAACGTGATCGTCTGTACCGGAGTATCAATCGGATCTGCATTTACTTCCTGATAACTGTGCACATAATATAATTTAACTTCGTCTCCGTCCGAAAGCTTATACCCGAACATTCCAAAATTCGGAGTTTTTCCATTTACCATGTACATCCAGCCGGAACCTGATCCATTCATAAACTGTGCAAGAGTTACTCCATCCGGTGTGATGACCCCGGTCAGATAAGAATTACTACCTGTACGCTGGAATCCATACTCATTAAAAGCATCATCAATTAAATTTAATGCTGTCTTTTGATCCGCTTCTGTATAAGATGTTTTATATCCGTCAATCCACTTATAAAATGCCTTATGTGGATTAGCTCCATGCACATCATCACCCACTAGTGTAAATGTTACATTGACCTGTTTGGTCTGAGATTCCTTTGAGCATACTTTGACTGTAAAACTTTTCGTAGCAGTTGTTTCATTTGACACAATAGATGCTTTCAAAGTAACGGAAACAACACCACTTTCCGGAAGTGTTATCGTTCCATCATTTGCAATCACATCTTCATTATTACTTGTCCATGTGATCGTACTGCCATGCTTACCCTGTGTCGGAAGTTCTATCTTGCCAGCCTCTCTAACATCTGTCTGAATTGATAACTCGTCTTTATCCCGAGTAACATTTCCCTTATCCGTAGAATATACAGTTAGCCAGAATGTATTCGTAACATTGGTTTCATTTTTTGTAATGGTAGCTGTTAGTTTAACGCTCTGTGTTCCTGTTGCCGGTAATGTAACTACTCCTTCATTGGTAATATAATCTGTCTTATTACTCGTCCATGTAATTTCACTTCCATTTTTACCTTTTATTGGCAAATCCAATGTCTGTGCTTCATAGATCGTCTTTGATGCAAATTCTATTGCATTACTATCTGCCAATGCATCCTGATAATCTACGGACTGCACCTGTACAGAAAATGTTTTTGTATCTGTTGTCTCATTATAAGTGATTGTCGCTTTTAAACTCACAGATACCTTATCTGCTGCAGGCAATATTACGTTTCCTTCGTTAGAGATAACTTCCGGCTTATTACTTTCCCATGTAATAGTAGATCCATTACTTCCGTAATCCGGCAATGTAAGTTGACAGTTTTCCAGAATTGGTGAAGCAAATGATTGCAGTTCTGCTTTATCTTCTGTTACACGAAGCTTATCTGACTTACCAATTACCGATGTTGGTTCAGATACCACCTTGGAATCATTTCCACCTGTTACTACAACACGAAGCTGTTTTCCCACATATGCTTCTGTATCCGGCAACGCAAATGTTGGATATACCGCATCTGCAATATCCTCATAACCTTCTTCACTCGATACCTGCCACTGATAACTGACACTCGTTGGTTCTTTATCATTCTCACCTGTAATAGCAGCTGCTAATGTAACACCAGACAATGCATCACCACTAATTGTCGCACTCTTTACTGCAACAGGAGTTACCTCTATACCTTTTCCTTCCCATACTAATGCAGGGTAACCATTCGATTGCTCAAACATGCAATCCGCCGGAACAAGACTCTTCATAGATGTAGTTAATGCATTCAACGCATTGACCATAGAATTCTTTTTGAATTCCTCATCTGTCCGTGCACCTTGTTCCTCAGCATCTGATAAATAATAGTTATTTGTTCCAAATAATGGTGCGATTTGATAACATTTTCCACCTTTCAATGTTCCCACCGAATAACAATTATACGGCTTTGCGCTATACGCAATACCACTAATATAGGTTTCGGTTGAAGCCGCCTGTAAAGTTCCCTCGTTATAAGAGAACCAGATATTCCCACCATCTGCATATCCTGCAATACCACCTATATACATCCATTTTGAATTCTCATTCATTATCGTTCCACGATTCACGCATCCAATGATATATGGTTTTCCCGTCCGTTGACGCCCTACAACACCGCCTATATATGCACTAGATACTGTACTGTCTGCCGGAATCGTAATGGTTCCCTCAAACGAACATTTCTCTACAAGTGCAGTATCTGTTATATTATATCCTACTACTCCGCCAACATAACCTCCATTCTTATTACAGATAATCTTCACACTACTATGACAATTAACAACTTTTCCTTTATTAATTGCTGTAAGTCCCCCGATATTCGCATGATTTTCCGTATAAGTTCCGGTAATATCAGCAATATTCTCAATCGTTCCGATATTGGTTCCAAAAATACCTTGATTTTGATCCGTTGAGTCAAAAGTAAGATTCTTGATCTTATGATTCTGACCATCAAAAGTACCTGCATATTCTGTAATAGGAGTCCAAGTCTTTCCTGCCATATCAATATCATTCGTAAGTACGGCATTTAATTCCTTTTCTCCTGCATTTACCTTCTGTGCAAATGCCAACATATCATCTGCACTGCCTAACTCATAATAGCCATCTGCATTTACAGTAAGTATATCTTCTGCCTGTACATTAAGCTGATTTCCCGGCAAAATGAAACTAAATACCATCGCAAGCATCATCAACCAGGAGAATACTCTTTTCTTTTCTTGTCTCATTCTTCTTCCTTTCTTCCCCGTCACCTTGTACGGATACTATACAAAATCATCCAACATTTTCTAATACAAGAAAGGCTGCCAAATCTATCCTATAACCTGGCAACCTTTCCAGTTATGATTATTTAACTGTTACTTTACATCTGGCTTTCTTACCATTTGATGCCTTTACCGTAATCGTTACTTTTCCTTTTTTCTTTGCCTTTACTTTTCCGTTCTGATCAACAGTAGCAATCTTCTTGTCACTTGTCGACCATTTCAGTTTCGTAACAGCCGTTACCGGATTCTTTGTAACAACGAGTTTCTCCTTCTGGTTCACTTTTAATGTTACTTTCTTCTTATTTAAAGATAACTTCTTAAGTGGTACCGATTTCTTAACCTCAACTGTTACTTTGGATACCCGACCATTCTCATCGGTAATGGTGATAACTGCCTTACCCTTCTTCTTTGCCTTGATCTGTAACTTTCCATTCTTAACAGTAACCGAAACAATCTTCTTATTGCTTACTGTAGCTTTCTTAATCTTGGTCTTTCCGCCATTGATCTGGATCACATTGGTTTTCTTACCTGTCTGTAACGGAATCTTACTGTAATTTACCTTGGCAGGTGCTTCTGTCGTAGTCTCAGTCGTAGCTTCCGTAGTTGCCTCGGTTGTCACCTCGGTCTTATCATCCTTCTTATCGTCAGGAGTTGGAGTCGGCTCAACCTTCTTATCCTTCACTACGATTTCGCAGGTTGCTGTTCTTGTGTTGTCTTCCTTAGAAATAACTTTAATTGTTGCCGTTCCTGCCTTCTTTGCTGTAACAACACCCTTTTCTGAAACTTCTGCTACCGTTGCATCCGACGTCTCATAAGTTACCTCTTTGTTTGTTGCAATCTCCGGTAATACCTGGGTCTGTAATGTAAATGTATCGTCAACTGTCATTTCCTTACTGTTCACATTTAATTTTACTCTTGATACAGAAGGATCTGAAAAATCATATACATTATATGGCTTTCCGCTCTCTTTCATCTTAGAATATGCAACCAATGCACGGAATGCCTGTTCTGTAGCCAAATCATTAACCTTTTTATTCGTACCATACCAAAAACCGGAATAATCTTTCATCATATACTGAAGCATTCCATCATATAAACCATTTCCCTCTTTTACAAAACGGGAATCCTTATTCGCATCAATGCCCAGACTAGAAAGTGCCACAATTACCATTGCATCTGTATTCGCAC
>HF987802.1:4946-8517 GCA_000431135.1 Clostridium sp. CAG:590 | reverse complement strand
CGTTACTTACGCTGTGCAAGGGTAGGATAGTGCTAACCTGCGGCCTGGATAAGCTGTGCAAATTCTTCTCCCGGAATCGCCTTTGAATAATACCAGCCTTGCAGATAATCGCACCCAATTCCCGTAAGGTGCATCTGCTGTTCCTGTGTCTCCACGCCCTCTGCTACAATCCTTACCTTCAATTCTTTGAGCATGCCCACCGTAAACTTCAACGTAATGCCTGCTCTCTCATTTTCAAATGCATCCCATACCATGAGTTTGTCCAGCTTAATAATCTGGAATGGCAACTGATGCAGATAACCGAGTGTTGAATATCCGGAACCATAATCATCCAACGAGAATGAGATTCCCTTTGCATGCAATTTCTCAATATTCTCCTGCAAGATAGAGATGGAATTGACTGCCGCCGTCTCGGTTACTTCCAAATTGATCTGTTCCGGTGCGATATGATAATAATCCATGATTTCAATCAATTCTTCTACAAAATTCTGCTGCATGCATTGCACTACGGATACATTAACTTCAATATATTCAATCGTGGTATCTTTCAGATTCTCTTCTGAGATAAACCGACAGACCTTTTCAAAGATCATCGTTCCCAGTTTCAATATCATACCATTCTTCTCTGCAATCGGGATAAATATCTCCGGTGAAATATAGCCAAGCAATTCGTCATTCAGGCGAACCAAGGCTTCCGCCGAAGTATAGCACTGCTTCTCTGTATTAAAGATCGGCTGATAGTACACTTCAATCGTATCGCGGTCAATCGCTAACTCAATCGCTTTTTCAATGGCTTTCTCCTTACGCAATGCATGAAGATCCATATCCTTTGCAAATACAACCGTTCCTTTTCCCATTGTCTTCGCAGACAATATTGAATAGTCGATCACATCTACCAGCGTTTCCATCGAATCTCCGTCTTCCGGACATGCAATACAACTGATCGTTGTTGACAACATAACCGAAACTTCCTCCGTGATCCACGGATGACGGAAACGTTCCTTGATAGAATCTAAGACTTCATACATATCTGTCTCGGCATGCTTCATCTGCAATACAAACTGATCAGCACCATACCGATACACTCTTCCCTTTTTCGTCAGTGTAGTAAGGAAATATGCAACCTGCATCAACATAATATCACCCGTTGTAACCCCGAATGTCTTGTTGACAAACTTGAAATCATCCAATGCCAGCACGATCAGATCAAACGCTTTTCCTGCCTCAATATCACGAAGCAGGATCTCATCCATCATACTCCGGCTCAAAACTTTCGTGTTACTGTCTAACATATCCGCCGGATTCTGCGCCACAAGATACAGGATCAGTAATGCCACAGCAACCAAAAAGTCAATAAACTTTGTATCAACAAAATAATGCTGTGCAAATGCACCAAACGCCACCAGTACCCCGGACAATCCGATCATAGACAATCTCTCAAATGACAAAATCCGTATATGAGCCACCGCATAGACAAGTCCGTATAATAACGTATAAACTGCAATCCAGTTAAGCATCATCATGTCCGATGTCTCCACATATCCTGCCTGTGCATCCAGCCGGTACAGATTCTGATGTAACAGATTATAACCGATCACACACACATATCCGGCAATCGGCAGCCAGAAGAATACAAATGCAACCTGGTTATGACTATAGATCATGCTCTTTCCGGACCACACAACCATATAGTACATAAACAGAATTGGCAATGCATATTGTACCGCTATATAAAAATCAACGAACGCAACGCCACTTCTACCGATTGCAACTCCCCGTTCTATAAACATCTGCCGCAATCCGATATTGCATAATATTGTCACACATTCCACTGCGACCATCGCCAGGAACAAATGACTTCTTCGAATGGCCACATATTGCTTTGATACATGCAGCGCTACAACTACGCCTAATATAATCAATGCACATATTTCAAAGTCAATATTCCATTCCATCGTAGTTCATCCCCCTCTGTTCTTTATCACTCCGTTCTCATTGTAACGGCATCATTTCCAAATTCAAATCCACGGAACCGGATATTCCTGCCACTGTTCCGTTTTCTGTATACTGCCATATTGAAAATTCATATGGCCAGTCCGGTTCGTCTGCATACTGTGCAAACCAGACCGGATATTGATAAATCTTCTCTAAATCCAGATACAACGCATAGTACGTCCGGTTCGTATAGATCATTGCTCTATGTCCGGACGCCTGAATCGTCTCAAGGAACCCAAGTGCTGCCTGTGTATGCTGCTCGGTTGTCAGATCATTCGTCCGTGCATCATCCGCCATCGGATCTTCTCTGTCTAATACGACCGGATACGCAAGTCCATAATCACCAAGATTATTCAACACAAAATTCGCTTCCTCCACTCCCTCTTCATAAGAAGTTGCCTGCGAATAGAAATATACGCCAACCGGAATACCGGCTTCCGTTGCACCTGCGATGTTAGCAGAATAATATGCATCCAATGCCATTCCACCGGACGTATATCCGCGATATCCTAACCGAATAACCGCAAAATCAACCTGTGTTGCAACCGCAGCCCAGTCAATCACTCCCTGATGCTCCGATACATCAATTCCGACCTTTTTGTCAGAACCGTCTGCCTCTACATAATTCTTAAAACTTCCATCTGTCTGTAAATTGGCAAAGTCCCAATCATTTCTTTTGATGTTGGCACTAATCTTAATCTTATGTTCTTCTCCGTATTTATCAGTTGCGATAATGTAGCTTGCATGCATAAATCTCTCATAATTATCTGCACTCCGTGCTGCAATATCTGCATTACTGTATCCCGCTGCCGACTCTGCCATCTTCATGGTAAATGCCTGTCCTTTTCCATAGTACTTCTTCTGGCATCCACATAAACTCAATGCAACAAAAACAAAAAGGCCTGTTAAAATAATATGTTTTCTCATCTGTGTTCTCCAATCCAGTGTAAAACGATTCCATACGCATTCCTTATCTGCATATGTGTGTTTCAAACCTTTCAATCTTATCTTTCTGTCCCCAAATTCATTTAAAATAACGCAATTTGCTTTATTATACCTTAATTACGCAAAATCCTCAATGGATTTCCGAACTTTCTTTTTTGTTTTGTGCATAATGTAAAATTTGCATTAATTTTTTTATAAAATTTTACTTTACAGTTATTGACTTCCATTTTTAATAATGATAAACTTACCATGTATTTATAAAGCGTTATTCGATACCATCACTCTCGCTATGTTTTGGTATTCACATTACCTCTATTGATACACTATACATTATAAGGAGGTACTTTTTCATGAACAAAGGTACAGTAAAATGGTTCAATTCAACTAAGGGATTTGGTTTCATCACCAACAGCGAAACTGGCGAGGATGTATTCGTACATTTTTCTGGTATTGTTGCAGACGGTTTCAAGACTTTAGAAGAAGGTCAGTCTGTTACATTTGACATTGAGCAGGGTGCAAAGGGTGCTCAGGCAGTTAACGTTACTGTTGTAGCATAATGTAACAGTTCATATACTTGGGGGATTTGTTTCACAACGATAACAAGTGTAGAACAAAAGCGCGTGCTCGGCGT
>HF987802.1:0-4940 GCA_000431135.1 Clostridium sp. CAG:590 | reverse complement strand
GGTCACAGGATAATTCCTGTGACCGCTTTTATTATAGTTTGCAAAACGCTTCACGCTCAGTTCACTATTGTGTATTGTTCTTTCAATATGTTGCCTCATCCAGACGATCTATCCGATATCATCCCTTCATTACAGATGTAACACTCTCTCTTTGATCTCCTGTGTTCTTCCCTGATTCCAGAATTGTGTACCGATGTATCCACAGGTACGTCTTGCAACGTTCATCGTATCTTCATCCGTATTGCCGCAATTCGGGCATTTCCAGATTAATTTGCCTTCCTCATCCGATGCAATCTGAATCTCACCGTCAAATCCGCATTTCTGGCAATAATCACTCTTCGTGTTCAATTCTGCGTACATAATATTATCATATATATGCTGCATGACAGCGAGAACGGCATCAATATTATTCTGCATATTCGGCACTTCTACATAACTGACTGCTCCGCCCGGTGAAAGTTCCTGGAACTGTGCCTCAAAACTTAACTTATGGAATGCATCTATCGGCTCTGTTACATGAACGTGATAACTGTTCGTAATATAATTCTTATCGGTTACCCCTTCTATCTTACCAAAACGCTTCTGTAAGCATTTGGCAAACTTATAAGTCGTAGACTCCAATGGTGTTCCATAAATACTGAAATCAATATTCGTCTCTTCTTTCCACTTTGCACATGCCGCATTCAGGTGTTCCATTACCTCTAATGCAAACGGTGTTGCTTCCGGATTCGTATGTGACAATCCGGTCATATATCTGGTACATTCACAAAGACCTGCATATCCGAGAGAAATCGTAGAATATCCATTGTATAAGAGCTTATCGATCGGTTCGCCTTTCTTAAGACGTGCCAATGCTCCATACTGCCAGAGGATTGGTGCCACATCAGAAGGAGTTCCCTTCAACCGGTTATGCCGGCACATTAACGCCTCATAACAAAGTTCCAGCCGCTCATCCATGATCTTCCAGAACTTCTCCATGTCTCCCTGCGAAGAACAAGCCACATCTACCAGATTCAAGGTGACAACACCCTGATTGAATCTACCATAGAATTTCGGTTTGTTGTCCTCATCATGATATACCGTAAGGAATGAACGACAACCCATGCACGGATAGCAATATCCCTGTTTCAGTCTCTTCATAACTTTCTCGGAAATGTAATCCGGAACCATACGCTTTGCCGTACATTGCGCCGCTAACTTCGTAAGCTCCCAATATTTACTTCCTTCCCGTACATTATCTTCCTCTAATACATAAATAAGCTTGGGAAATGCCGGTGTAATATACACGCCCTTCTCGTTCTTAACGCCGAGGATCCGCTGCTTCAGCATCTCCTCAATCACCAACGCAAGATCATCTCTCGTACGGCCTTCCGGCACTTCATCTAAATACATGAATACCGTAACAAATGGTGCCTGGCCATTCGTCGTCATCAATGTGATCACCTGATACTGGATCATCTGTACGCCACGTTTGATCTCTTCTCTTACGCGAAGCTCTGCAATCTTAGCGATCTGCTCATCATCAATTGCCAATCCTGCCTCCTCATATTCTTCGCGAACAATCTTCAGATACTTCTTCCGGCTTACATCCACAAACGGTGCCAGATGGGATAATGTAATACTCTGACCACCATATTGCGAACTGGCGATCTGTGCAATACTCTGCGTTGCTATATTACACGCTGTCGAAAAACTCTTCGGACGATCGATCATCGTCTCACTGATAACCGTACCATTCTGTAACATATCTTCCAGATTCACCAGACAACAATTATGCATATGTTGTGCAAAATAGTCCGAATCGTGGAAATGAATAATTCCTTCTTCATGTGCTTTGACAATCTTAGCCGGAAGCAAAAACCGCTTCGTAATATCCTTGCTGACCTCTCCTGCCATATAATCACGCTGTACGCTGTTTACAACCGGATTCTTATTCGAATTCTCCTGTTTCACCTCTTCATTGTTACACTCGATCAGGCTCAGGATCTGTTCGTCTGTAGAATTCGCTTTACGAACCAGTGCTCTCTTATATCGGTAAGTAATATATTTTCTTGCGACCTCAAAGGTCTGTGTCTCCATGATCTCATTCTCTACCAGATCCTGTATCTCCTCGACGCTAAATGTACGATTCATACTGCTACAGGTAAGTGTGACTTTCTTCGCAATCTCCTTGATCTGCTCCGGTGTCAACCGATCTTTCTCTACAACTTCCTTGTTCGCCTTTTCTACTGCTGCAACAATCTTTGATATATCAAATGCTGCTTCCGTCCCACTCCTCTTAATGATTCTCATGTTACAATTCCTTCCCTTCACACACGAAAAGACTGCCAATGGCAATCTTCCTCAATATACAAACATAATGTGCCAGTCGTTTGCGACTGGCACAACATCTTGTGTTATTGTAAATCACTTTGTCAGAAAATGCAAGGACAGATTTCGTCCTCATCCGACAATAAATAGCGTGTTTACAGTGCGTCTATACAAACTGCACAAAGTTTTTAGGCATATTGTTCAAATAGATATTTCATCTATTCGAAAGAATAATGAACATCCTTCATATAAGATCAAGACTGTGATCCCTTTATATAATCTATGATTACCTTCGCAGTATTCTGCACACCGGCTTTGCTGCTGCTCACGCACAGATCGTATCCTCTTGAATCACCCCATTTGCTATCGGAATAACAGTTATGATATGCCTTTCTTGTGACATCATGGCGATTCATCTTCGTCTCAGCCTCGTCCTCAGACAAGCCAAACTTCTTCATAATATGGTCGATCTTGCACTGCTTATCTCCCATCACAAATACTCTAATGAGATTCTTATATTCTTTCAAGGCAGTCTCTCCACATCTTCCGACTACAACAAAGGATTCTCCCTCTGCCGCTTTCTTTTGCAGATATTCAAACTGCATCTGCACAACCACATCTTCCATGGCATTCGAATGTCCGTTCACACTTCTTGTCATAAAGATGTTCCTCGGTTTCTCATCAAATTTGCGAAGCTTGTCTGCCGACATGTCCATCTCATCTGCAACTGCATCTAATAAATTCCGGTCATATAATGCAATCCCTAACTCCTTCGCGACCAATTCAGCGATCTCATGTCCACAACTACCATACTCACGACTGATTGAAATAATCATTTGCTCTGCCATAATAAAGTCCTCCTTTCAATCTCAGCCACCGCTACAAATCTATATACTGATTATAGCATATTTTCAGATATTCAAAAAGGATTTTTTACGGACAAAAACAAAGAGAACCTGAATTCATATAACCCGTATGCTACATACGATTATACGATTCAAGTCCTCTTTTACTATCACTAAATTACTCTGTCATAACAATAACAGTTTCTCTGTATCTTAACAGTAACGAACAAAAATAATCAACATAGAGATCGCTACCACGATAATAGTTGCAGGAGCCGCTGTCTTACAATACTTGCCCCATCCGATCGGATAACCATTCTTCGCTGCAACAGAAGTTCCTACTACGTTAGCAGAAGCTCCGATTGGAGTTGCACTACCACCGATATCGGTTCCCATAGAAAGCGCCCATGCAAGAACGGAAAGATCCGCACCTGTTGTAGCTGCAAGGCTCTTAACAACCGGAATCATGGTTGCTGCAAACGGAATATTATCAACAAATGCACTTGCAACCGCAGATATCCAGATAATGATTGCGATCATAACATAAATATTACCACCACTGACATCTCCGATAAATCCTGCGATCAACTCCAGAATTCCAGTCTGCTCCAGACCACCAACGACCATAAACAAACCGACAAAGAACAATAAAGTCTTGTAATCCACTTTCTTAAGCAATTCCACGGCATCCTTACCTGCTGCGATCAAAGTAACAAGTGCGATCACTGCACCGATAAATGCAACGGTCAGATGTGTCTGTGCATGAGATACTAACAATACAACTGCACAACCGAAGATCACGCAGCTTACGATAAAGTCTTTCTTATTCGTAATTGCTTCCTTTGGATCCGGAATAGAAGATGGATCTACTCCCTGACCTTCCTCCTGGATCAATTCCTTCCGGTATACAAGGAAGAAATAAATGATAACCACGATCAAAGCAATTCCTGCCATCAAACCGGTATTCGTTAAGAAATCACCGAAAGTATATCCCAATGAAGTACCAATAATAATGTTTGGCGGATCTCCACACATCGTTGCGGAACCTCCTAAGTTCGCGCAGAAGATCTCCGATAAGATCATCGGGATCGGATCAATATGTAATAATTTTGCAAGTTCCACGGTAACTGCCGCTAAGAACAAGATAACCGTAATACTGTCTATAAACATAGAAAGCACCGCTGCCATTACCATAAATACTACAAACAACGGAATCGGCTTATAATTGACAAGTTTTGCCAGCCGCATACATAGCCACTGGAAAAATCCTGCCTTTGCCATACCCTCTACCATAACCATCATACCTGCAATGAATATGATTGTTGCCCAGTTAATACCGGAAGATGATTCCTCTGCACCAACTGCATACCAGAAGCCCGGTGTGAAAATGCTGCGTACATTCAACGTCTCAAGAATCGCATCCATACTATGCATGCCTACGCCAAATACCAAGATCAGTGTTAAGACACCACATGCCAAAGTAACGATCTGACGCTCGATCTTGTCCATGACGATCAGTACGAACATTGCAACAAAGATAAGCACTGCTAAAATCTGTGCCAACGTCATTTCACTTAATCCTCCTTATTCTCTACCGCTTACCCTCACAATGTTCTTTCTTATTATTATGCATTGCATCAAACGGCATTTTTCCGTTACCTATCATAACACCACGGCACAAATAAATATATAGACAGTATGCCTAATTTTTTTTGAATATTTTGTCTGTTTTTGTACAGAAACGCTATACTTCTTTTTTGTATAAAAAATAAGCAAACCCTCAAA
>HF987801.1 GCA_000431135.1 Clostridium sp. CAG:590 | reverse complement strand
CCTCACGCTGTGCAAGGGTTATAATGTAATGATGAAACGTTGGAATGCTGCCTGCCCTTCCGGTGTGCGTTTGTATACCCCGGCATCCTCAAGTACATGCGTAAATACGACTCCGATTTCTTTTTGCACAATGGAATGGATATTATCGGCGGTAATCTCGTAATTTGGAATCCAGCTTTCAGCCCAGTCAGCATGGGCAGCGATGGTTTCGTCAGCACGAAGATCTTCGTGTTGTAAGATTGCCTGTTCTAAATCCGCCATTTCTTTCTTGAGACGGGCAGGAAGAACAGCAAGCCCCATTACTTCAATCAGTCCGATGTTTTCTTTTTTGATATGATGATATTCAGAATGTGGGTGGTAGAGACCCATCGGACATTCTTCAGTTGTGATGTTATTACGGAGAACTAGATCCAGCTCGAACAGATCTTCATGCATTCTCGCAATCGGAGTGATTGTGTTGTGTGGTGTACCATCTGTTTCACTGTATATATAGGCTGCTTCGTCGGTATAACTTCTCCAGGCAGATAAAATGTGGTCGGCAGCAGCAACAATGGAGTCAATGTTTTTGCCTTGTAAACGGATTACGGACATTGGCCATTTTACGGTTCCGGCATGTACATCCGGATAGTCCGGTAATGTGAATTCTGTTTCGTAAGGAGCCTTTGCCATCGCAAATACATAGCCGCCACCCTGAAAATGATCGTGGCTTAAAATGGAGCCGCCAACGATTGGAAGATCTGCATTTGAACCGGCCGTATAATGTGGAAATAACCGTACAAAGTCTAATAATTTTGCAAAAGCGGCCTTATTGATCTTCATTGGAATATGTTGTTCATTGAAGATAATGCAATGCTCATTGTAGTATACATATGGAGAGTACTGTAAATAATAAGATTCGCCGCAAAGTGTCAATGGAATAATACGGTGGTTCTGTCTTGCAGGATGTGAGAAATGGCCGGCATATCCTTCGTTTTCCTTGCAGAGAAGGCAACTTGGATAACCGGATTTCTTTGCCTGACCGGCCTTGGCGATATCACGGGGATCCTTTTCCGGTTTTGAGAGGTTGATTGTAATATCGATTGGGCCGAATTCAGTATCGGTTATCCATTTCTCATCTTTTGCAATACGGTCGGTGCGGATATAATTGGTTGCTTTGCTGAACTGATAGTAATAATCGGTTGCTTTTTTTGGAGATACAGTGTATTTGTCAGCAAATGTCTTACGCACGACAGAAGGAGGGGGAGTTAATAATCCCATGATCTTTGTGTCGAACAGATCTTTCATTGTAATGGTATCTTCTGCTAAGATTCCATGATCGTGTGCATAGACCATAAGATCCTCTAAGATAAGGTGTAAAGGTCTGGAAGGGACAATTTCAACCGGAGCCTCGTACGCATTCAATTCAAATAATTCCAAGAGTGAATTGGTGACAAATATCTCATCTGCGGGATCAATCAGATCATTTTGCAGACCGTAGGTTACGAGTTCGTGAATCAGGTTATTGATCATAACGGGCACCTCCTTTTAAGCATTCTCATATCCGTGTGGATGGTTACTGTGCCAATTCCAGGCAGTGGAAATGATTGTTTCCAGATCGTCAAATTGAGGTTTCCAGCCGAGAATTTCTTTTGCTTTGTCACTGGATGCAATCAAGGTAGAAGGATCACCGGCACGGCGTGGTTCTTCTTTGGCAGGGATTGGATGACCGGTTACTTTGCGGGCGGTTTCAACCACTTCTTTTACTGTAAATCCGACACCATTTCCCAAATTAAAGATGTTACTGTCATTGCCTTCGCGAAGGTATTTCATCGCAAGAATATGAGCCTGTGCAAGATCGTTTACATGAATGTAATCACGAACGCAGGTGCCGTCTTTTGTATCATAGTCGGTTCCGAAGATAGAGATAAATTCCCGTTTGCCATTCGGTACCTGCAAGATCAACGGAATCAAATGCGTTTCCGGATTATGTGCTTCTCCAATCAATCCGTTTGGATGGGCACCACAGGCATTAAAATAACGGAGGGATACAAAACGGAGATCGTGAGCATTTGCAGTCCATTTGAACATCTTCTCCATGGAAAGTTTGGTTTCGCCATAGCAGTTGGTTGGAAGAGTACGGTCTGTCTCTAAGATTGGGATTCGCTCCGGTTCGCCATAAGTAGCAGCAGTGGAAGAAAATACAATCTTATCAATACCATGTGCAACCATACTTTCCAGTAAAACTTCAGTTCCGCAGAGATTGTTATTGTAATATTTTAATGGTTTGATCATACTTTCGCCTACCTGGGAATTAGCGGCAAAATGAATGACGCCATCAATGTCTTCTTTGTCAAATACAGAATCGATAAATGCTCGATCACGGATATCTCCTTCATAGAATTTAGCTTTTGGGTGAACAGCTTTACGAAATCCCGTCTCTAAGTTGTCGACTACAACAACGTCCTCGCCTGCATCAATTAATTCATATACGGTGTGGGAACCGATATAGCCGGCGCCGCCTAATACTAAAATACTACTCATAATCTTATCCTCCTAATTTTTCTTATTATATTTGTACCGCATCGGTGCGATATATTTTGTGATGAGATATGTTTGAATCATATGGTATTCTTATAATACTTTCATGCCGCCGTATTTACGGATCTTTAATACATCACAGGCACCTTCACCAAAAAGTGTTTCCATGCCTTTTTTATATTCCGAAACCGCTTCGTTTTTGACAAATGCCTGAATGGTTCCGGCAAAACCACCGCCATGTACACGGCTGACACCGTTTTTGCCTAATAAAATGTCACTGAGTGCAAGTGCAACCGATACATTCTGGTGTTCCACATCATGGCAGGTGTAGACGTTTTGTAGATATTTATAAGAAGAATCACCGGAGTCTTTTACAGTCTGCAGGAATGTATCAAATTGATCTGACTGTAAAGCGGCTACTTCTTTGTGTACACGTTCATTTTCATATATGAAGTGGATGGCACGAAGAGCGGCTCTATCATTGACTTGTTCACGGATGACATTGAGATTCGCAAGCACCTCTTCTTTGCTGACCTCTCCAAGTACTTCTTTGCCAAAGCAGGCAGCAGCAGCTTTCATCTCGGCTGGAATTGCTGCATAATCCGGAGTTAAGTCTGCGTGGGAACCTTTGGTATCGGTAATACAGAGACTGTAGCCATGTGCATCTAAGTCAAATTCTACGCGTTCAACCATCGGATCAGCCGGATTGGCAAAATCAATGTGAACAAGACTTCCTACGGAACATGCCATCTGATCCATTAAGCCGCATGGTTTTCCGAAATATACATTTTCTGCATATTGTCCAATGATCGCAATCTCGATTGGGGAGATTGTCATATCATTGTATAATCCGGAAATGATCGTTCCGATGATCGTTTCAAATGCGGCGGAAGAGGAAAGACCGGCTCCAATCAGCACATCACTTGTGATATATGCCTGAAAACCACCGACCTTATGACCGTGTTCAACGAATCCTGCAAGTACTCCTTTGATCAGGGAAATGGTTGTTCCTTCTTCCTCCTCTTTTCTGGTAAGATTGTCCAATGAAATGGTGATCAGGTCATAACCGTCGGAGATTACCTTCACGGTCGGTTCGTCTAGTGCTTTGACAATCGCAATGGCATCATTGTTGATGGAAGCTGCTAAGACTTCACCGTGCTGATGATCTGTATGATTGCCGCCAATTTCACTTCTTCCCGGTGCGGAATAGATCTCAACTCCATCCGTTCCGAAATGTTTCTCGTATGTTGTAATTGCATTGATATAACGTTTGGTCTGATATGGAATTTTGGCAGTGTCTACATAAATGTCTGCTAATCGGTCTGCAAAAATCCCATTTTGTAATTGTTCTTTTAATACATCGGTTTGTAACATGATTGTCCTCCTTTAACAAGTTCATAATATTAAATGTATCGATCCGGTTTCGTTTCGTGTGTTATATTGTTATAGATATCATAAAATATATATAGTAAATAGTCAATGATTATTTAGTAAAACTTTTACTATTGAAATTTACTTGTAAACACATAAAATGTTGTGGACAAAAAAGTTTGATATGATAGTGCTAAAACAACGCATAGTAAATATTTACTGACAAGATTTACCGGTGAGGAATGGAATGGTATGGTATGGAACGGATGAAAAATATGTTGCGCAAATCTGTGTATAGAATGTATAATTGGGATAACTATATTGTTGTTGGGAGAAAAGAGAAAACGTGGACAAGAAAGCGATAGAAATGATAGCTGGATAAAAGGCAGACTGAAAAGTTTGTTTTTTATCCGGTTTTTTTGATGGGAAAAGAGGAGTAAAATAATGTCAAAAGATGAATATTTAATTACAGATGCACCACTTAAAGCACTGACTGTTTTTGCAATGCCTATGATTCTGGGCAGCTTTTTTCAACAGGTATATAATATGGCGGATTCGATTATTGTTGGTCAGTTTGTTGGATCCTCTGCACTTGCAGCGGTTGGTGCATGTGCCGCACTTACCAATGTTTTCATTTGTGTAGCATTGGGTGCCGGTGTAGGTGCCGGCGTGCTTGTGAGTCGTTATTTTGGAGCCAGAGATTATAGCAAAATGAAAACAATTGTATCCACATCCTTGATCAGTTTTCTGATTCTAAGCATATTTCTGGGTGTCTTTGGCTTTTGTTTTTCCCATTCAATGATGAGTCTGTTACAGACACCTGCTGATATACTGGAGGAAGCAGTACTGTATCTTCGTGTTTATTTTGTGGGATTTCCGTTTCTGTTTATGTACAACATCCTTTCAACGATGTTCACCTCGATTGGTGAATCAAAGATTCCGTTGGGGCTTTTGATATTTTCTTCTGTTTTAAATATATTTATGGATCTTTGGATGGTGGCAGGTCTTGGTCTCGGTGTGTTCGGAGCAGCGCTTGCAACGCTTATTGCACAGGGAATATCTGCAGTGTTTTCACTTTTGATTTTCCTTAGCCGGATGCGTCGGTATAAAAGTTGCTTTAACTGGTTTGACAGGTGGGAGCTGCATTCCATGCTTCGGATTGCGATACCTTCGGTTCTTCAGCAGTCAACAGTGTCGATTGGCATGATGATCGTACAGGCAGTTGTCAATCCTTTTGGCACACAGGCACTCGCAGGATATGCGGCAACGATGCGGGTAGAGAATGTTTTTTCATTAATATTTGTCTCCATTGGAAATGCCGTTTCACCGTATGTTTCCCAGAACCTTGGTGCAAAGAAGATTGAACGTATCAAGAAAGGGTATCATGCTGCGCTGGTGTTAGATCTATGTTTTGCTGTTCTTGCCTTCATAGTCATTGAAACGTTGCACACTCGGATCTCCTCGCTGTTTCTGGGAAAAGATGGAACGGCCTTGGCATATCAGGTGTCAGGGGATTATATGAGATGGTTAGGATACTTTTTCATTTTCATGGGTATCAAGATGGCAACCGATGGAGTCCTTCGTGGACTTGGAATCATGCGGCCGTTTCTCATTGCAAACATGGTAAACCTTGCAATCCGACTGGCAGTTGCTTTGATCTTTGCACCTCGTTTTGGTATTGCATTTGTCTGGCTTGCTGTACCGGCCGGATGGCTTGCAAATTTTCTGATCTCTTATGTGGCACTTAGAAAATCATGGCCGGTTGATAGAGTTCACGAAACTTGATAACGGAAATATCAATTGTGATTTTGCTTGTGTTCGCCATGAAATCGAGTGTATAATGCAAGTATCATAGTTTGCTTACGGGATGATGAAGCCGGTTATATGAAAACAGAATTACGGAGGACATATCAAATGCAGAAACAACAAGTATATAATCCATATTTGCCTTTACATGAATATATTCCGGATGGAGAGCCGCATGTATTCGGAGATCGCGTATATATCTACGGTTCCCATGACAGAGAAGGTGGGTATACCTTTTGTATGGAAGACTATGTGACTTATTCGGCACCGGTAGATGATCTGTCAGATTGGAGATATGAAGGAGTTATATACAAGGCATCACAGGATCCGTATTATCCCAATCTACCATATATGTTTGCTCCGGATGTCGTGCAGGGTAATGACGGAAAGTACTATCTCTATTATTGCATGGGCGGCGATTACGGGCAAGGCGGTTACACCAGACCGATCAGTGTAGCGGTGAGCGACAGTCCGGCCGGTCCGTTTGAATTTTTAGACTACGTCAGAAATGCAGATGGAACGTTGATGATGAGGTATATCTGTTTTGATCCGGCAGTTATTAATGACAATGGAACGATCCGTCTTTATTATGGTACGCAGTATAGTTATGAGGAAGATACGGATATTGCGGCGAATGAGGAAGTTATGCAGATTGAGACGGAGATGTTTGGACGGACAAGAGAGGAGATTCTTTCATATCCGGATAGTATTATGGGACCGGTGACATTAGTGTTAGAGGATGATATGGTGACAGTGAAAGAAGCTCCGCATCATATTATTCCGTATCGGGTGAAAGGAACCGGGTTTGAGGAACATCCTTTCTTCGAAGGTTCTTCTATGCGAAAAGTGGGTGAGAAGTATTATTTTATCTATTCTTCCTGGCTGAATCATGAATTGTGTTATGCAACGAGTGATTATCCGGATCGTGACTTTGTCTTTGGCGGAACGATCGTGTCCAATGGAGACGTCGGTTATCAGGGAAGAACGGCCGCTGACCGGGTGAATATGACGGGGACGACACATGGAAGTATTGTGGAGCTGGAAGGACAGTGGTATGTATTCTATCATCGACTGACACATAAGTCGGATTACAGCAGACAGTCCTGTGCAGAGAAGATTGCTATCAGAGAGGATGGCAGTATTCCACAGGTAGAGATTACAAGCTGTGGATTGAATGATGGACCTCTTCGGGCAGAGGGAACCTATCCGGCAGTGATCTGCTGTAACTTAACGAATGGACATATGCCAACCGGTTCTAATAGTATTTATACGATGTTGTTTCCAAATGTTACCCATCATGAGGATGAAAGGTTCCTTGCAGAGATTGAGAATGGAACAACAATCGGATACAAATACTTTGATTTCAAGGGGGTAACGCAGGTGGGAATTACCATTCGGAAAGAGACAGAACACAACCGGGTTGTATATGAGGGTCCGGTGCGTCTGGATGAGCGTTGTGATGAGGAAGCAGTGCGTTGTCAGGAGAAAACCTCCTGCGGACGGCATATTCCGGCCGCCATTGAGGTATATGTAGAAGATCAGAGCGTTCCGGTGGGGCGGCTTGCATTAGAAGACAGGTTAGAAGAAGGATGGTCGCAGATTTTCGTACCGGTTGCAATCCCGGATGGAACACATCCGCTTTATCTGGTATATCGGGGCAGTGACCGGATTCAGATGAAAGAGTTGTCTTTTCAGTAGAATGATGAAGACGATGTGGCAGGTAGTTCTTACAGGTCAAAAAGCGTGCGGGTGAGCAGGAATTGTATATAGATGAGAGGAACAGGAAGAAACATGGATGATAGATTAAAGCAACAGTTAGATTTTGCGTTAGAGATTGATAAGGAGAAGAATATTTTCCGACAGACGCATCTTTCCGGACATGGCAGAAATGAAAATGATGCAGAACATGCCTGGCATATGGCGATCATGGCATATATATTGAAAGAATATTCCAATGAACCGATTGATATTGCAAGGGTTATGTTGATGTGTCTGATTCATGATATTGTAGAGATTGATGCAGGAGATACTTATGCATACGATGCCGAGAATCTGAAAACGCAGAAAGCAAGGGAAGATGTAGCAAAGGATAGAATCTTTTCGTTGCTGCCGAAGGAGCAGAAAGAAGAATTGATTCAGTTATTTGATGAGTTTGAAGCATTTCAGACTGCAGAATCGAAGTTTGCTCATGCGATGGATAATCTGCAGCCATTGATGCTGAATAACAGCAATGGTGGCGGTGATTGGAAAGAACATGATGTTTCCGCAGCACAGGTGTATGGAAGACAAGAGAAGACACGTCTTGGTTCTGAGAAGTTGTTCGAAGTGATTGATCAGGTTCTTCAGGATAACATACGCAAGGGAACGATCAAAGAATAAGCAGATATAGGAGAAAGCATATGGCAACCATTAAGGATATTGCTGCTAAAGCAGGTGTGTCACCGGCAGCTGTTTCCAGAATATTGAACAAAGATATTACGTTGTCGGTATCGGAGGATACGAGAAAGCGTGTGTTAGCAGCAGCGGAGCAATTACATTATCATAAGAATCGCACTGTGAATAAGAAGAATTTCCGGTTAGGCATTGTGCAATGGTTCTCTGCGGAACAAGAGATGCAGGATAGTTATTATCTGTTGATCCGGAAAGGAATTGAGGATTTTTGTAAGCAGAATGCGGTATCGATTGTCCAGACGTTTAAGAGCGATACGGATTATATCGAGAAGCTTAAGAATGTGGACGGTTTAGTCTGTATTGGGAAGTTTAGTGGGACGGAGGTTCGCCGGTTTATTGCAATTTGTAAGAATACCATTTTTTTAGACATGACGGTTGATAACTATGAGATTACGACTGTTACGATGGATTTTCGTCAGGCTGTTACGATGGCATTAGATTATCTGGTAGAATTAGGACATGAGAGGATTGCGTTCTTGGGAGGAAAGGAATATGCAGAACATGAGAGGATACGGGATGAACGACGACATGCCTTTTCTTCCTATATGAGAAAACATAAGCTGGAATATAAGACATTTCTTCGGGAGGGTGAATTTAATACGGCTTCGGGATATCAGATGATGAAGGATCTGCTGTGTGCAGAACAACTGCCGACTGCTGTATTTGCGGCGAGTGATGCAATTGCTTTTGGAGCAATGAAGGCAATTCAGGAGCAAGGGTTATCCATTCCAGAGGATATCTCCGTAATTGGATTTAATGATACGGAGATGGGGGCTTATACGTCTCCGGCATTAACGACCATCCATGCACCGGCATACGATATGGGGCAGCACGGGGCGAATCTTTCGTATGTGGCATCGAACTTAAGTATTACAACACCGTTGAAGGTTAAGATTCCGTGCTATCTTGTAAAAAGGGAGTCTTGTTGTGCATGTACGAAGTAAGGTCATGTGTTTGTGGTATTTTTAAGGAAGTTTTATTGGAATCCGGGAAAATATGTGAAAACTGCATAAAGAAAAAAATACAATCCGAAAGGATTGTATTTTTTTTGAAGAAAAGCATGACAATGGAAGAAATTAGTAGTACACTATTGCAGTTGATATATAAGATATAAGAGGAAAGAGGCGTTAGAATTTGAAGTATATGAAACAATTCTGCTTAATTATGTTCATTTCATTCTTAGGAGAAGTATTACATCATTATCTGCCGTTGCCGATTCCGGCAAGCATTTATGGTTTGGTGATTTTGTTTGCCGGTCTGATGACCGGTGTGGTAAAGCTATCCCATGTGGAGGAGACAGGAAGATTCTTAATTGAGATCATGCCATTAATGTTCATCCCGGCAGCAGTTGGATTATTGGAAAGCTGGGGCATCTTAGCACCAATCTGGATTCCAATCATTGGGATCACCCTGATCACAACGGTAATTGTGATGATTGTATCCGGTAAAATCACCCAGTTTGTGATCCGTTTAGAGAATCGGGAAGAAAAATCATTTGGTGCAAAAGGGGTGGAAGCCAATGAATGATCTGTTTGTAGAATCCGTATTTTTTGGTGTGGTATTAAGTCTGGTTGCCTATGAGGCAGGTGTTCAGCTTAAGAAGCGGATCAATTTTATATTATTTAACCCATTATTGCTTGCGATTGCCATTACGATTGTGGTATTATTGGCATGTCATGTGGATTATGATACATACTATGAAGGTGCAAAGTATTTAAGTTATCTGCTGACACCGGCAACGGTTTGTCTGGCAATCCCATTATATCAGCAGATGGAATTGTTGAAGGGAAACTGGAAGGCAATTGTAGTTGGTATCTGTACCGGTGTGTTGACCAGTCTGACCAGTGTTCTGGTATTTTCCCTGGTAGCGGGATTGAATCATAAGCAGTATGTGACAATGTTGCCGAAGTCCATTACCACAGCAATCGGCATGGGTGTATCAGAAGAGTTAGGCGGTTATGTGACAATTACAGTTGCGGTCATTGTAATAACAGGGTTATTTGGCAATATGATCGCAGATACAATCTGTAAGGTGTTCCGGATTGAAGAACCGATTGCAAAGGGAATTGCCATTGGAAGCTCCGCTCATGCCATGGGAACCTCGAAGGCAATGGAGATGGGTGAGATTGAAGGAGCAATGAGCAGTCTTTCGATTGCGGTAGCAGGCTTGCTGACCGTGGTGGGAGCCTCCGTGTTTGCTAGCTTTATATAGAATATCTTACGAGATCATACCTCTATATCAAGAGTGATTTCTTAAGATGGATTACAGAGAATCAGGGTTGATCATAGGAGGATATTTACGTGAGTACAAAATATGTATTTTTGGATATTGACGGAACATTAGTAGGTGCAGACGGCAGAGTTCCGGACAACACGATGAAAGCAATCATACAGGCGAGAAAAAATGGACATAAGATATTTATATGTTCGGGTCGATGCCGTTGTGAAATGCATGAGAATATACTTTGTGTTCCATTGGACGGGATTGTGGGATCGGCAGGAGCCTACGTTGAGATTGATGGAAAGGTAGTTTTTCATCGTGCCATGACAGAAGAGATGAATGTACGGTTGTTGGATTATTTTCTTACAAGAGGTATGGCAATCCTGTTAGAAACGAATAGAGAGCTGTATGGCAATGATGTGGCAATCCGCTATATGCAGGAAAATGCAGATTATTGTGAGGCAAATGGATTGCCATATGATAAGCTGTTATATGATCTGGTGCAGCCGCTTGCAGATGTGCGGGAGCCTGCAAAGCTGGCAGTGAATAAGCTGATCTATATTACGAAGAAGTATGATCCGGAAGAGGTGCGCCGGGATCTTGGCAAGGAGTTCACGGTGGTAGACAGTGCAATCGATATGCCCGGTAACTGCGGTGAGGTATCGGAAATCGGAATGCACAAAGGTGTTGGGATTGAGACAGCTATCCGATATTATGGAGCAGATATGGCAGATACGATCGGCATTGGTGATGGCGAGAATGACATGGGTATGCTTCGGGCATGTGCAGTCGGAATTGCCATGGGTAACGCAAATCCGATTCTCAAAGAGATTGCCGATTATGAGACGAGTGCAGTTGATGAGGATGGAATTAAGAATGCGTTTATGCATTATGGTTTGATATAGGAGAAAAATATATGGCATATGTGTACTTTGCAAGACATGGGCAGACCGTGTGGAATGTAGAGAATAAGATCTGCGGGGCAACTGATATTGAATTGACAGAATTAGGACATCAGCAGGCGATCGAACTTGGTGAGAAGATCGTGGCAAAGGGAATTACATTTGATGAAATCCTGTATTCGCCGCTTGTACGGGCGTCGGAGACGGCAAGACATGTATCGGAGATCACCGGTGTTCCAATGCGGGAAGAGCCAAGGCTGAAGGAACAGAACTTTGGTAAATATGAGTCTACCCCACGGCATGGAGAGAAATTCGAGATTGCCAAGACGCACTTCATTGATCACTATGAGGGCGGCGAATCTATGTTACAGATGGCACAGCGGATTTATAATCTGTTAGATGAGGTTATGGCGGCAGATAAGACATACCTGCTAGTGGCGCATAACGGAATCTCCCGTTTTGTAGAGTCATATTTTCATGACATGACAAATGAGGATTTTGCTGCATTCGGTATCCGGAATTGTGAGATCCGGAAGTATGAAAGATAGAAGTTAGTAAAAGGAGCAACACCTGACCCACGTTTTTGGGTTGGGACGTTGTTCCTTTTTTAGATATTGGAAAGGGCTACAATGAATGTGAAGAATCAGATGGAATCTGCCAGGATAATTTTCATGGATATACAGCCCGGATTGTGGTACAATGAGAGAAAACATTCGTGGTTGCTCCATAGATATAGGAAAAGTGGAATAACCCGGATATATGTTGAAAAGGAAAGGGGATACTTATGAAGTCTATTAAGATGAAACTGATCGTGTCTATATTGACCTGTTCATTGTTGACAGCAGTTCTGATCGGAGTTCTTGCAATCTCGGATTCAATGAAGACAGCAGGGAATGATGCGGTAGCCAAGATGCAACTGACAGGGATGAAGAAAGCAGGAGAGATCAACTCGGTGATTCAGAAGATCGAACAGTCGGTAGATACAATGAGCGAAGTTGCAATGAGTGGTTTTGATTATGAGAAGTTTGTGAAGAGCAAGGAATATGCTGACAGCTATACGGACAAGGTGGAGAAGACGGTATTGAATTTTGCCAATCACACCAATGGAGCGGTGACAGTGTATCTTCGGTATAATCCGAAGTATTCCAATCCGACTTCCGGTATATTTGCACAGCGGTCATCGCTTGACAGTGATCTGGAATGTCTGACACCGACTGATTTTTCTATGTATGAAGAAGGGGATATGGAGCATGTGGGATGGTATTATCTTCCGGTTCAGGCAGGGAAAGCAATCTGGATGTCTCCATACATGAATGAGAATGTTAATATCTACATGATCTCTTATGTGGTACCACTCTTTGCGGAAGACGGAACTTCGATCGGTGTGATCGGCATGGATATTGATTTTTCACAGATTACAGATCTGGTAGACGAGACAAAGATCTATCAGTCAGGATATGCATTTCTGATGGATGCGGATGGAGCGATCACTTATCATAAGCAGGCAGATAATGGAACTGTGATCACGGATATGGATCCATCACTTGCTAAGGCTACAGAGATCATAACGGATGATGACAAGCAGGGAATAGCAATGCAATATTCTTATCAGGGAACGAAGAAGCAGTTGCTATACAATAATTTGGATAATGGAATGAAGTTTGTTCTGACTGCACCGGAGGATGAGATATACGGAGAGGCTTACAGCCTGGTTCGGATGATACTGGCTGCAATGCTGATAGCCGTTGTGATCGCAACGGTAATTGGAACTATTATGGGTACCAGGATGGCAAATCCAATCCGGCAGTTGACTGCTATCATTGATCAGACAGCGCAGTTGGATTTCAGCCCGACTGAGAACGGAGGCAAGCTTCGCAGGCAAAAGGATGAGATTGGTGTTATGGCGAAGCAGATCCACAAGATGCGTAAGACGTTATGCGGTCTGATGGAAGACCTTCAGCAGACGCAACAGGTATTGGAAGAGAATACGGAAGACCTGAATCAGCTTATGAAGCAGAATAGCGATTTTGCGGAGGATAATTCGGCGGTAACACAGGAGCTGGCTGCGGGAATGCAGGAGACGAACTCGAATACAGAACGGATTGTGGAGAATGTAGAGATCATGAAGCAAAGCTCTGACAGTATTCATCAATTAGCGGTGGATGGAGAGAATAATTCGGGACAGATCCAGGCAAGAGCAGAAGAGATGGAACGGGTTAGCATGGAATCCCGCAATAAGACAGATCAGATGTATGCGGTAATGAAAGAGAAGAGTGAGGAAGCCATGGAACAGTCGAAGGCTGTACAGAAGATTAATGTATTGACGGATAATATCAAGGATATCTCTTCCCAAACGAATCTGTTGGCACTCAATGCGAATATAGAAGCGGCAAGAGCAGGTGAAGCAGGAAGAGGTTTTGCAGTAGTAGCTTCCGAGATCGGAACGCTTGCGTCCCAGACGTTAGACACGGTTTCCACCATTGATTCCATTGTGCATGAAGTAAATGGAGCAGTGACGAATATGACAGAGTGTCTGACAACCATTATGGAGTTTCTTGGTAACACTGTTCTTGATGACTATAATAATTTTGCAAAGATGGGGGAGCAGTATCGTATGGATGCAGACGCTTTTCAACATGTTATGCAGGAGACTGAAACGGCAGTTGTTGATCTGCAGCAGCATATTGATCAGATCAGTAATACAGTTGCGGATATTAATTATATGGTGGAGCAGTCTACAGCCGGAATCAGTGGTATTGCAGAAAAGTCCGGTAGCACGCAGAGTCTGGTTATGGATGGGTATGATAAGCTTCAGGAATGTAACAAGTCCGTCAATGTGATCAAAGATTTTGTGGCACAGTTTAATCTTAGCAGGTAAGGTTTTTACTTGCATTTGGCTTGTATTTATGCTAGTATCAGACTAACTGTGAAAGTGACAGAGTCGTCCCAGAGTTGTTATGACTCTGGGATTTTTCATGAGGATTGCAATATACGAGATATGAGTAGTAGATAACTGGTCATTTGTTTCGTATAGAATAGATGACAGGAGGTATATTATGCAGATAACGGATGAGACAATTGAGTATGTAGGAATTCTTGCTAAGCTGGAATTGTCCGATGAAGAGAAGGAACAGGCTAAGAATGATATGTCCAATATGTTGGAGTATGTCGGTAAGTTAAATGAGTTAGACACAGATGGTGTAGAACCAATGAGTCATACATTTTCTGTGCACAATGTATTTCGGGAAGATGTCGTAACCAATGCGGATGACAGAGAGAATATGTTAAAGAATGCACCGGAGCAGAAGGATGGAGCGTACAAGGTGCCTAAGACATTTGACTAAGACAGGAAGGAGAACAACATGGATTTGAGTATGACTGCCGTAGAACTCGGCAAGAAGATACGGAACAAAGAGATATCGGTTGTGGAAGCAACAACAGCATATCTTGATAGTTTGGAAGCAAAAGATAAGGATATCAATGCATTTGTAACGATTGACCGTGAGGGTGCATTGGCAAGAGCGGAAGAAGTACAGAAGTTGATCGACGATGGAACACTGACCGGACCATTAGCCGGAGTTCCGGTTGCCATTAAGGATAATATGTGTATCAATGGTATGTTGACAACCTGTTCTTCTAAGATATTGAGTAATTTTGTACCAACATTTACCGCAACCGCAGTAGAGAAGTTAGAGGCAGCAGGAGCAGTAATCGTTGGTAAGACGAATATGGATGAATTTGCAATGGGTTCCACAACGGAGACTTCTTATTATGGAGAGACTAAGAATCCATGGGATCTTGCAAGAGTACCGGGCGGTTCTTCCGGTGGTTCTGCAGCAGCAGTTGCGGCAGAGGAAGTTCCGTATGCATTAGGTTCCGATACCGGTGGAAGTATCCGCCAGCCGGCAGGGTTCTGTGGCGTAACAGGTATTAAGCCAACATATGGACGTGTATCCCGTTATGGATTGATCGCATATGGTTCTTCTTTGGATCAGATCGGACCGCTTGCTAAGGATGTAACGGACTGTGCGACTATCTTAGAAGCAATCTGTGGTAAGGATGATAAGGATTCTACTTCTGTTAAAGAAGCAGGAGATGACTTCACAAGTGCATTGGTCGATGATGTAAAGGGTATGAAGATTGGTATTCCAAAGGATTATCTTGGGGAAGGATTAGACACAGAAGTAAAAGATGCTGTATTAGCAGCAGCGAAGGCGTTAGAGGCTAAGGGTGCCATTGTAGAAGAATTTGATCTGAGTCTGGTTGAATATGCAATTCCGGCATATTACATTATCGCATCGGCAGAAGCAAGCTCGAACTTAGAGCGCTTCGATGGTGTGAAGTATGGTTATCGTACTAAGGAATACACAGATCTTCATAACATGTATAAGAAGACACGTTCCGAAGGATTTGGACCAGAGGTAAAGCGTAGAATTATGCTCGGTTCCTTTGTACTTTCTTCCGGTTATTATGATGCATATTACATGAAAGCACTTCGTACAAAGGCATTGATCAAGGGTGCATTTGATAAGGCATTTGAAAAGTATGACGTCATCTTAGGGCCGGTTGCACCGACAACAGCACTTAAGATGGGTGAGTCGTTAAGCGATCCGATTAAGATGTATTTGGGAGATATCTATACGGTATCTGTGAACTTAGCAGGTCTTCCGGGCATTTCCCTTCCTTGTGGACAGGACAGCAACGGACTTCCGATCGGTTTACAGCTTCTTGGAAAGCATTTTGACGAGAAGAGTATTATTCGGGCTGCATACGCATTTGAGCAGACGAGAGAATATCAAAGACCTGCATTTGCAGTAGAAAGGGAGGCTTAGACATGAGTAAAGCATATGAGACAGTCATTGGTTTAGAGGTGCATGTAGAATTAGCCACCAAGACGAAGATTTTCTGCGGATGCTCGACTGCATTTGGTGGAGCGCCGAATACACATACATGTCCGGTATGTACCGGTATGCCGGGTTCCCTTCCTGTATTGAATAAGGAAGTTGTGAATAAGGCAATTGCAGTTGGTCTTGCAACCAATTGTACGATTACACAGAATTGTAAGTTTGACCGTAAGAATTATTTCTATCCGGATAATCCACAGAATTACCAGATCTCGCAGTTGTATTATCCAATCTGCCGGAATGGTAAAGTGGAGATTGAGGTAGAAGGTAAGAAGAAATGGATTGGTATTCATGAGATTCATATGGAGGAGGATGCCGGTAAGCTGGTGCATGATCCATATACAGATAGTTCTTTGGTAGATTATAACCGTTCCGGTGTGCCTTTGATTGAGATTGTATCGGAACCGGATATGCGTTCTGCGGAAGAAGTAATTGCGTATTTAGACAAGCTCCGTATGACGATTCAGTATCTTGGCGCATCTGATTGTAAGTTGAATGAAGGTTCCATGCGTGCGGATGTGAATCTTTCTATCCGCGAGGTAGGAGCAGAGGAGTTTGGTACCAGAACCGAGATGAAGAACCTGAATTCCTTTAAAGCAATTGCCAGAGCAATTGAGAATGAAAGAGAGAGACAGATCGATCTGTTAGAGTCTGGTGAGAAGGTTATTCAGGAGACCAGAAGATGGGATGATGCAAAGGAATATTCTTATGCAATGCGTTCCAAAGAGGATGCACAGGATTATCGTTATTTCCCGGATCCGGACCTTGTTCCGATCCTTATCAGTGATGCATGGTTAGACGAGATCCGTGCAAAACAGCCGGAGTTCCGCGAGGAGAAGAAGGCAAGATATCAGGCAGAATATGGTCTGCCAGAGTATGATGCAGACATCTTAACCGGTACGAAGAAGTTAGCAGATATCTTTGAAGAGACGGTTGCATTAGGAGCCAATCCGAAAAAAGTTTCCAACTGGCTGATGGTAGAGACGATGCGTCTGTTGAAGGAACATGAGATGGACGCAGAGGATATCACATTCTCCGCAGAGAACCTTGCAAAATTGATCAAGTTAGTAGATTCCCAGGCAATCAATTCGAGTGTTGCAAAGGAAGTATTTGAGATCATTTTTGAGAAAGATATTGATCCGGACAAATATGTGGAAGAGAAAGGACTTAAGACCGTCAATGATGAAGGCGCACTTCGTGCAACAGTTGAGAAGGTCATTGCAGGTAATCCACAATCGGTAGAAGACTATCGTAACGGTAAGGAGAAGGCAATCGGATTCTTAGTCGGACAGACAATGAAGGCTATGAAGGGGAAAGCCAATCCGGGTATGGTGAATCAGATTCTCAAAGAACTCCTGTAGACTTATACCCTTGCACAGCGTAAG
>HF987800.1:16751-29394 GCA_000431135.1 Clostridium sp. CAG:590 | reverse complement strand
TGCCCTCACACATCGTCCGTCACTGTGCAAGGGTGTATAAATTACTCTAATGGATGCAGATTTTTAAGGGAAAGGTCAAGAATCGGTGCCGAGTGCGTCAACGCACCGGATGAAATATAATCCACTCCGATATCAATCAGATTTGTTACATTTTCTTTCGTTACATTACCGGAGCACTCGGTCTTGGCACGTCCACCGATGATGCGGATTGCCTCTTTCATTGTCTCTTTGTCCATGTTGTCTAACATAATAATATCCGCACCGGCTTCGACCGCTTCTGCCACCATATCCAGGTTCTCACATTCCACTTCAATCTTCCGGACAAATGGTGCATATTCCTGCGCCATGTGAACTGCCTTTGTAACGCTGCCTGCTGCTCCGATATGATTATCCTTCAAGAGAATACCATCGGATAAGTTATAACGGTGATTATATCCACCACCCACTTTTACGGCATATTTTTCAAATACACGCATGTTCGGAGTTGTCTTTCTTGTATCCAACAGCTTCGTCTTACTTCCTTCAAATAATACAGCAATGGAATGTGTATAAGTTGCGATTCCACTCATACGCTGCAGATAATTCAGTGCAGTTCTCTCCCCTTCTAACAAGACACGGATGTCTCCTGTAATCTTGCCCAAATGCTGTCCCATTGTTACCGTATCTCCATCCTTTGCCTGCATATCGAATGTCACATTGCTGTCTAACAACTCAAATACTCTCTTAAATACATCCAATCCTGCAATCACACCATCCTGCTTACAGATCAGATCCACCTCACCAAGCTTGAATTCTGGCATAACCGAATTCGTTGTGATATCCTCGCTTGTAATATCCTCACGCAATGCCTGTAATATCAGATTATCTACATTTAAATTCATTAACTCTCTCATTGGTTCTCTCCCTTCTCTAATCGTGCCTTACGCGCTGATTCTATTTCTTCCCTTACTTCCTTATGATATTGATCGGCAACCGACTCATAAGTATGGTCTTCAACGTATCCCGCTCCATCCGGACTGACAAAATAATTCTCACACCAGTCCCTTGGAATACTCTCATAATTCTTCACAATATCATCTGCCGCCCGTCTTGCCCATACCAGACTTTCCAGCAATGAATTACTTGCTAACCGATTGGCACCATGCACGCCATTGCATGCGGTCTCTCCCGCTGCATACAGACGTTTCATGGATGTTCTTCCTTCCGAATCCACCTTCACTCCGCCCATAAAATAATGCTGTGCCGGCACGACCGGAATCGGCTCCTTCGTAATGTCGTATCCTTCTTCTAAGCAGGTCTTATATATATTCGGAAATCTCTTTTTAATATCTTCTGCGGACATCTTTTCCAAAGATAGGCGGACATAATCCGAACCTTCTTCTTTCATCTTCTCTTTGATCTTCGCTGTTAGCAGATCGCGTGGAAGTAATTCATCTACAAAACGCTCTCCATTCTTATCTAATAAAATGGCCCCTTCTCCCCGGACAGACTCTGATATCAGAAACCTTCTACCCGGTTTCGTCGAATAAAATGTAGTCGGATGAATCTGTACATAATCCACATTCAATAGTTCCACATTATGATGTAGTGCAATTGCCAATGCATCTCCGGTCAACTGACGGAAATTTGTAGAGTGCTGATATAACCCTCCAATTCCGCCACAAGCCCAGATCGTATAATCACACAATACTTTATGTACCTGATGATCTGCATCTTCTATCATAACGCCATAACAGGTATTATCCTTCTCTATAATATCTACCATCGTTGTATGCGTATAGATCTCAATATTCGGTCTGTCCTTCGCACATGTAAGCAGTTTCGATGTGATCTCCTTCCCCGTGAGATCTTCATGATAGAGAATACGGGGTGCTGTATGTGCTCCCTCTCTGGTAAACTTGAACTCTCCGTGATCCCGTTCAAAATCAACACCAAAATCAACCAGTTCCCGGATAATATTCTGTGAGGATCGAATCATGATCTCTACGGATTCCCGATTATTTTCATAATGTCCGGCACGCATTGTATCCTCGAAATATGACTGATAATCCTCTTCATTTTTCAGCACACAAATACCACCCTGAGCCAAAAAAGAATCACTTTCTTCCATATCTCCTTTGGTAATGATTGCAATATGCTTATCTGTCGGCATATGCAAAGCAGTAAACAATCCTGCCGCACCATTTCCTACTATAACTACATCAAATTCTTTTTTCATACTTCATCCTCTTCATACTTGGTAAAAGATCAAAATGATTCTTTGCAGTATTACTTTTCCTCATCCGGTATATCATTATCTTCTCCGGTATCATTATAATTATCAAACAGTACCTGTTTCATATCAAAGTCATACGCATCAATATTACCGTATACCTTGCGCACTTCTTCGTCAATCTCATCCTTGATCGGCTTAAGTTCTTCCACTGTAAGATTCATCATCATCGCAACTTCCTCAATGTCAATCTTACCCTTAAGCATCCTCTTTGCTGCATCATATTTTGCTTTATCCGTATTCTTCATACTCTATCGCCTCTTTCTATAAAGTCTTCAGATATTCCTCATTGATCGCAATCACCTGCTCCATGGAACTCCGGCTTGGTGCACCGATCGTCTCTCTCTTCTCCACGCAGGTCTCCAAACTGATTGCCTCATAGATATCTTCTTCAAACACAGGAGAGATCTTCTGATACTCTTCAAGCGTCATATCATCTAATGAAATGTTCTTCTCAATACAATATAATACCAACTGTCCTACAATACCATGTGCATCCCGGAACGGAACTCCCTTACCGACAAGATAATCGGCTGCATCGGTTGCATTCGTGAAACCTTTCTTTGCACTCTGTTCCATCACATTCTTATTCACCGTCATCGTCCTGATCATTCCGGTAAATAACGCCAGACATCCCTTCACGGTATCAATCGCATCAAACGTGAACTCTTTATCCTCCTGCATATCTTTGTTATACGCAAGCGGAATTCCTTTCATTGTCGTAAGCATCTGCATTAACGCACCGTACACTCTTCCCGTCTTACCTCGAACCAACTCGGCAATATCCGGATTCTTCTTCTGTGGCATAATGGAACTTCCGGTGCTATATGCATCATCTAATTCCACGAAACGATACTCATTCGAGTTCCAGATAATGATCTCCTCAGAAAAACGGCTTAAATGCATCATAATCGTTGACATCGCACTCAACAATTCGATCACATAATCTCTATCCGATACCGAATCCATACTGTTCAGGGTCGGTCCAACAAATCCGAGAAGCTGTGCTGTCATCTCACGATCCAATGGATACGTTGTACCTGCCAATGCACCAGAACCCAACGGACAGTAATTCATACGATCATAGATATCACATAAACGGCTGTAATCTCTCTTAAACATTTCCATATATGCACCAAAATGATGCGCCAGCGTGATTGGCTGTGCTTTCTGCAAATGGGTAAATCCCGGCATAAAGGTATCAATATGTTCTTTCATCAATTGATGCAATACCAGCAACAGTTCTTTCACCAATTCTTTGAGATTCTCAATCTCCTTACGGGTATACAGCTTCATATCCAATGCAACCTGATCATTTCTCGAACGTCCGGTATGCAGCTTCTTACCTGCATCTCCGATCCGGTCGATCAGATTTGCTTCCACAAAACTATGAATATCCTCATATTCTGAAGTGATCTCAAGCTTACCACTCTCTACATCTGCAAGAATGCCCTGCAATCCCTCTAAGATCTGATCTCTCTCCTCTTCCGTCAGAATTCCAACTGCAGCTAACATCTTAACATGTGCCATACTGCCTTCCATATCCTCTTTGTAAAACTTCTGGTCAAATGATATGGATGCATTAAAATTATATACTAACCGGTCTGTCTCTTTTGTGAAACGACCACCCCATAATTGTGCCATAGTGATCTCCTTCCTGTTTCAAAACATACTTTGTTTATTTTACATCATTTTGACGGTCTATACAAGGTAAAAGGCGCAATCTTTCAATTTGTACAAAATTTTTTACATAATTTTGTATAGGTTTTTCATTCTATCTTGTGTAAATATCGGCTATAATAGAGAGAAGAAATGACGCAATAACTCTTATGTAAAGAAGGTGAAATGCATGTCCAGACAGGAGATTGACAACAAACAGGGAACGGATTTGATCATTTCGGAAGACAAATATATTTCCATTGGAGAGAATGGAGCCGACATTGTCATCAAGAACGGAGACCAGATGATCTGGTTTGATGGCGCAGATGCCTGGCAACATTTCATTGATTCCATCGACAGAAAAAAGGCAAGCTTATCCACCTGATAAGCCTGCCTTTTCTTATATACACATGTATTCTGATCAATTGCACTTACACACAATATTCCTTCACTATCTGCGAATCACCTGCCGGGAATTCATTCGTTCTCTTCCGCAGCAATCTCCTCAATCGCTTCCTTAAGAACTGCAACTGCCTTGTCGCAATCTTCTTTGGTCACAATAAGTGGTGGCACCATACGAATAATGCGGTTCGAAGTTGCTGTTACCAATAACTGTTTCTCCATAGAACGAACTTTTACTTTCACAGCATCTACATCTTCTAATTCCAGACCAACTAACAGACCAAGTCCGCGCACTTCTTTTACATGCGGAAGTGTCTGTAACTGTGACATGAAATAGTCACCCATCTCTTTTGCATTTGCCGCAAGATTCTTCTCTAACAATTCACTGATTGCTGCATAGCCGGCAGCACAACATACCGGGTTACCTGAAAATGTACAACCGTGTGAACCCGGATTCAATGTATCTGCGCATTTCTGTGTCATTGCCACGGCTCCTAACGGAAGTCCGCCGCCTAATGCTTTTGCCATCGTGACGGCATCCGGTCTGACTCCATAATGCATAAACGCCATAGTCTCACCACAACGACACCATCCGGTCTGCACCTCATCGAACAACAAGAGCATTCCTCTTTCATCACATAACTTACGCAGTCCCTCTAAGAACTCTTTGGTTGCCGGATACACTCCGCCTTCCCCCTGCACAGGTTCTACCATGATCGCAACAGTGTTCTCATTACATGCCTCACGGAAACTGTCTAAATTATTATATTCTGCATAACTGAATCCCGGAAGATCCGGAAGGAAGCCTTTCTGGATTGCACTGTCCGGCTGTCCGGTAGCCGTTAATGCTGCAAATGTACGACCGTGGAAACTCTTCTTTGCCGTTACAATATGATAATGCTCCGGACCAAAATTCTCTACACCATATTTTCTCGCCATCTTGATCATGGCTTCGTTTGATTCACTACCGGAATTCTGGAAAAAGATCCGATCAAATCCGGTCTGCTCACACACTAATCGGGCAAGCATTGCCTGTGGTGTATTATATGGATACAAGCTGACATGCATAACCTGTGCAACCTGTTCCTGCACTGCCTTCACAATCCGCTCATTACAGTTACCTGCGGAATTTACTGCAATTCCTGCATAGAAATCCAAATATTCCTTTCCCTCTGCATCCTTAAGGTACATACCATTTCCCTCTTCCACTACAATCGGAAAATGATATCCAATATCTAACAGATACCGGTCAGACATTTCTATTATATCCTGCTTGCTAAGTCCGTAATCTTTTGCTTTCATATTCTTCCCTCTTTCTATTGCTATCTTATAACAGGCTGCAAAAGTCTCTTCGCCCATTTCTTACCATAATCTTTTTCATTGTACACCAGATTCCTTATTTGTCAATAAGTCTACTTCCAATCGGTTATATGGTATCTCAATTCCATTTGCATCAAATGCTTCTTTTACTTTTTCCCGAAGATCCCATGTCGTTTTCCAATAATCTTCTGTCTTTACCCATGCCCGGATTCCCAAAGTCATTCCGCTGTCATCAAAGGAATCTAAGAACACATCTTTCGGTTCATTTTCTAAGATTCGCTTATCCTGTTGCAGGATCTGATATACAATCTCTTTTACCTGCTTCATATCCGACTGGTACGCAATCGCAATCTTGATCTCCGCTTTACGTTTTGTCTCATTTGTCAGATTGATCAGACTGTTATTCGTAAGAATCCCATTCGGTACTACCACCATTTTATTATCATGTGTTAATAACCGCGTATAGAAAATATCAATGGAAGTAACCGTACCCTCCATCCCTTTTTCATTCTCTACAATATAGTCACCGACCGTAAATGGTTTCAATAACAAAATGAGCATCCCGCCTGCCAGATTCGAAAGTGCTCCCTGCAAAGCAAGACCAATTGCCATGGATGCCGTTCCAAGAATCGTGACAAAACTCGTCACCTCAAAACCGACAATCGTTGCTGCCGTTATAAATACAAGAATATATCCCACTACCCGGATAATGGATAATAAAAATCCGGATACGGAATCATCCATCTTCGACCGGTCAAAAGAGCGCCGGAACAATCTGACCAGTAATCCTACCAATTTCATTCCGATCACAATAAACAAAACCGCAACCAGAACGCTTCCGGATTTCCCGATCAGCCAGTTTAACAGATCATCTAATGTATTCTTTAATAATCCTGCCGATTTCTCTACATTCTTTGTAGTCTCTTCTACAACCTGATTTGTATTCGCTGTAAGCCACATGCTATATCCTCCTGTTCTTATCTAATAAACATACATACTTATAAGATCACACACTTTGTTACCATCAGCAGACATAACTTAAGCAGGAAATCAATAAGCTATCACATATGTGCTTCTGTGATAGCCTATCCCCTTAATCTTATTTCGTTGTTGTCTTATTTGCCACTGTTGTCCCAGATGTCGCCTTTTTCTTCGTTGTCTTAGATGTCGTTGCCATCTTTTTCGATGCAGGTACATCTTTTGTCAACTTGAAAATACTCATAGAAAGTGGTGCAAGTCCTATTGTAATGGAATTCTTTCTGCCATCACATGCACTTCGCTTGCTGGTTTTTAAAGATGAATTCTTACTTCCGTCTCCACCAAATTTCTCTACATCACTGCAAAAGATCTCCTTATACGTTCCTGCATATGGTACACCCACTTTATAAGCATCATATGACACCGGTGTAAAGTTACATATGATCAACAACGTATCTTCCTTACGTTCCGTCTTTCTCAAAAAAGATACAATGCTCTCATTGGCTGCTGTATCATTGATCCATTCAAATCCATTCGAATCATTATCCAATGCATACAGTGCCGGCTCTTTTTGGTATAAATGATTCAACGCCTTAACATAATCTCTTAGGATTGTATGTGCATCAAACTCTAACAGATCCCAGTCAATCTCGCCGGACTCACTAAACTCCTTAAACTGTGCAAATTCCTGTCCCATAAATAACAGTTTTTTACCCGGATGTGTCATCATGTATCCATAGAGTAATCGCAAGTTGGAGAATTTTTCTTCATATCCACCCGGCATCTGGTCTACAATAGATCCCTTGCCGCCGACCACCTCATTATGTGAAAATTCTAAAATATAATTCTCATCATACGCACTCGACAGGCTGTTGGTTAATTTCTTATGTTCATATTTTCGGTACAGAGGATCTAACGCCATGTAAGATAAGAGATCTCTCATCCAGGACATATTCCAGCGGTAATCAAATCCCATTCCGCCTTCCTCCACCTTGCTCGTAAGCATCGGCCATCCGGATTCTTCTTCAACAATCATCTTACAATATGGGTATCTTTCCTTAATGATCGTATTCAACTCCTTAAAGAAAGCAATCGCATCGAGATTCTCATTCCCACCATATTGATTCGGGACCCAGTTACCATAGGCTCTTCCATAATCCAAATACAACATAGATGCCGCACTATCAATTCTCAAACCATCTAAATGATATTTGGAAACCCAGTATATCGCATTAGAAATCAAATAATTGCGAACCTCATTTCTTCCATAATCAAATATGTAAGTTCCCCATCTTGTATTCTCACTTCGTCTGATGTCTGCCGGTTCATACAACGGTTCTCCGTCAAACTTAGCCAACCCGCTTTCGCTCATCGGAAACTGGCTTGGAACCCAGTCACATATAACACCAATCCCATGCTGATGCATATAATCTACAAAATACATAAAATCAACCGGTTCACCGTACCGCGAAGTCGGGGCATAAAAACCTGTTGTCTGGTATCCATATGTTCCATCCTGTTCATGTTCCATAACAGGCATCAATTCCACATGGGTATATCCCATGACAGATACATACTGTGCCAGCTCTTGGGCAATCTCCCGATAGGTAAAAAACTCTCTGCCATCCTTTGGTCGTTTAAAAGAACCTAAATGCACTTCGTATATATTCATCGGAACTTCAGACGTAATATCTTCAAGTCCCTTCTGATATTCATTGTCATTCCATTCATAACTTAAATCTGCAATCTTTGATGCATTTGCAGGGCGTAATTCCGTATAGTTACCATATGGATCCGGCTTCATAAATGTATTACCCTGCTTGGTCTGAATCTCATACTTATAGATCTGTGATGCTTCCAATCCCGGAATAAACAGCTCAAAAATACCGGAATATTCGATTCTTCTCATTGTATGAATCCGTCCATTCCAATTATTAAAATCTCCAACAACAGATACTCTTGCTGCATGAGGTGCCCAGACCGCAAACAAAACACCCTTTACTCCATCTAACATGCAAAGGTGCGCACCTAATTTTTCATATATTTCATAATGAATTCCATCATTGAATTTGCTGATATCAATCGGATCGATCACCGGTTCAAATGCATATGGATCGATTATTGTATTCTTCGTTCCATCCGGTTGTTCCACCTCAAAATAATAGACAAAACTCTGTCTATCCGGCACCTTCACCGAATAGAAATCTTTCACTCTGTCACAAATCAGTTCATATCTTTCCTTTGTGTTCTTGCAAACAGCAAAAACTCTTTTCACGCCCTGCATGAATGCATTGATATAGACCCCGTCTACCGTCTCATGCATTCCCAACAGGTGATGCGGATTATCATGACATCCCTGTGCCAACGCTTCAACTTCAGTCCAATTAATTGCAAATACTGGTCTTCTGTCAGCCATGCTTTTCTCCTAATAATCAATTGCAAAAGGAAACGGCGCCAAACAGCGCCGTTACTCTCTTACTCGCCTCTTAACTGCTTTACTACTCTCTTAATCGACTCATTAAATTCCTCTTCTGAAGAATTCTCAAATACGATCAATTCCTTAATGTTATCCGGCTGATTAAAATTACAACCTGCAATGTATTCATCCCAATGTTCTAATTTCCATGTATCGCGGTCAGAATTACGCTTGATCATTCTTTCCTTGCATACTTCAACTCTTGTATTCACCCAGATTACAACCAGTTCTGCTCCATGTTTTGCAAGACGTTCACGTAAAGAATCCAAATACTCATCATCTCTGATCTCTTCAGTAAATGGTGCATTGATCAAAACAGTATCGTTGTAATCCAAAGCTTCCATTGCAAGATCCAAAACACAATAATATTCATAGTCACGAATCTCTTTCTGGAAGAAATCAGAAGACCGGTTATACTCCTGACCTGCCACCTTAAAGATCTGCTTCGACAATACAATCAGTGTATCCTTATCCAAATATACACAATTGTTCAATGCCTTTGCCAGCTGCTTAGAAATAAATGTCTTGCCACAAGCTGGTGGTGACGTAACTAATATTAAATGTTTCATAATCTATATGCCTCCTTCATGCCTTAACGGCTTATAATTCTCTTTTGCACTATTTCGTACAATAATTAAGCCAAATTATAGCATATTTTGTGAGACTTGACAACGAATTTCCGGTTAAATATCCAGATAATTTTTCATACTTTTCAATGCCGATTTTTCAAGACGTGACACCTGCGCCTGTGATATTGCTATCTCTTTCGCAACCTCTGTCTGTGTCTTCCCCTCAAAGAAGCGCAGCCGGATAATATTATATTCCCTTTCCGACAAACGATTCATTGCCGCTTTTAACGAAATATCCTCTACCCAGTTTTCTTCCTTGTTCTTTTTATCACTAACCTGATCCATAATATATAATGTATCTCCGCCTTCCTGATATACAGGATCATACAAAGACACTGGCGTTGCTATTGCATCCAATGCCATAACTACAGCCTCTTTTTCCATATCAATTGCCTTTGCGACCTCTTCAATTGTAGGCTCTCTGTCCTCCTCTTTCAGAATGCGTTCCTTTGCATAGATTGCTTTATACGCAATATCTCTAAGTGAACGTGAGACTCTTATTGCGTTATTATCCCTTAAATATCTTCTACACTCCCCAATGATCATGGGAACTGCATAAGTGGAAAACCGCACATTTAAACTGCGGTCAAAATTGTCAATCGCTTTCATCAAACCAATGCAGCCTACCTGAAACAGGTCGTCTGCATTCTCATTTGAAGCCGCAAAACGTTGTATTACACTTAACACAAGACGAAGATTGCCCTCAATCAGTTGCTCTCTGGCATGAACATCCCCTTCTTCCACCTTGATAAACAATGCATCTTTTTCCTCATTTGTAAGAAGCGGTAATTTCGCTGTATTCACACCGCAAATAACAACCTTATTCAGTGCCATTTCCGTGTCCTCCTTAACGATTTCTACCATTAAGGATTCACATTTCTCAATCTGTTTATACCAATTTCAGGACGGGAAAAATTACCTGTTTAGGATCCGATCCGCTGCATTTCTTTTTTCAAACGACGCATGATCTTTTTCTCTAATCTGGATATATAAGACTGCGAGATTCCTAACATATCTGCAACTTCTTTCTGTGTCAACTCCTCATCATTTTCATTACTCAGTCCAAAACGAAGATCCACGATCAACTTCTCCCTCTCAGATAATATACCCATTGCTTTTCGGAGCAGATCACGATCCACCTCATTTTCAAGATCTTTATATATTATATCTTCTTCCGTTCCCAATATATCTGACAAAAGTAATTCATTTCCATCCCAATCCACATTTAACGGTTCATCAATGGACACTTCCATTTTTGTCTTCGCACTTCTTCTCAAATACATCAATATCTCATTTTCAATACATCGGGATGCATATGTTGCTAACTTAATCTTCTTATCCGTTTTAAATGTATTGATCGCCTTGATCAGGCCGATCGTACCGATGGATATCAGATCCTCCACACCAACACCAGTATTATCAAACTTCTTTGCAATGTATACGACCAGTCTCAAATTATGTTCGATCAATATGCTTTTTACCTCTGCATCATCCACATCCTCTAATTTATCTAACAGCTTCTTTTCTTCTTCCGGCTCTAACGGCGCGGGCAGAATATCTGCTCCTCCAATATAATGTATCTCCTTTTTAGGCATAAAAAACATGCTCGCCATATTTTTCATCATGGTAAGCCTGATCTTTTCATTACTTACAATATTCACCATATACTCCTCCACCTAATTTATTCCGTTTAAAAACATCAGTCCATCATATTCCTTCTGAACAAACAGATCATCCATTCCAATTGCAACGGGTTGTTTTTCCAGACAAATATGCTCCTCCGGCAAAATGATCCGATCTACAAGAAAACAGATCATTTTACCGGATGGATTTCCGACACTCTGATATGCAATCTCATGAAAACACGCCCTCTTTTGTGTCTTTAAACGAATCAGACCCATATAATCTATCTTTTTTGTTTCTTTATATTTTTGTATCAGTATTTGCTCTTCCATTGTAAGTATAGGGAACAGAAAATGATCTGACAGTATCACTACCGATTTTCCAAATAAACCATCCCGTAATTTATTCCCGGTATCCAGCAATACAAGTCCCCTCTTTTTCCCTTTGCCATAATATACATCAATCAGACAAACTGTATTTCGTTTATGTAATATTTCTTTCATGCCATGTGCTAACAACAGTACAGCTCCGGCACTCCCGAGGAAAAATAACAACCAGCTTCCAATCGTCAGGATTGTCATATTCCATTTACTCTGCAAGCTGTTTATAATCCCTCCCATCAGAATCAGTATTGTGGTGGTGAGAGCCCATTTTCTTAACAAACCGCCTTTTCTTCCATATGCGATCCGTACCGCTCCCATACTGATTCCGATCCACCAGAAAATCCCTTTCCAACCCATAAGATTTTCGGGATACATGATAAAAGGAAGCAGCATGCCCGTTCCAAATATTGCTCCTCCTATCAATCTGGACCATTTTATCTCCTGCTTTAATAAATGTCCCGTTACAAGCAATCCATAAAAATCTGCCATAAAATTAATCAGACAGAATACATCCAGATAATATACAATATGCAACTTTCGCCTCCTGCTTCTTTCTTAATGAGTATAGTATTTCCTTCCATCAAAAAAAGTCGAAAAAGCAATCAAAAAAAGAACTGTCGTACGACAGTTCTTCTTCATCATTCCTATATCAAAGACTCATCTTATCTTCTCTTCAAAAACTCCGGAATCTTAATAGTTCCGTCTGCTTCCTGCTTTGGTGCCTGTGGTCTAGGTGTTGTCATAGGTGTTGGCTGTGGTGTAGAATTCATTGCACTACCCTGACTACCATTCAGGAAAGAAGGCTTTGGTGCCTGCTTTGGCTGTGGTGTTGCCATAGGCTGTCCCATATAAGTAGGTGCTGCCTGCTGTGTCTGCTGAACCGGCTGCTCATGTACCGGAG
>HF987800.1:0-16669 GCA_000431135.1 Clostridium sp. CAG:590 | reverse complement strand
GCTGGCTGCACAGGTGTCTGAACCTGAGCCGGCTTTGTAAAAGTTGGCATAGCTGTCTGTCCAAAACTACCATACGCATTCTTCTTTGCTGCCTGTTCAATACCTGTTGCAATGATTGTAATACTTACTTCATCACCTAATGTCTCATTATCAACGGTACCAAAGATAATATTCACATCCTCACCGGCTGCCTCTGTTAAATAATTAACAGCATCATATGCTTCAATCATTCCAATGTTACCGGCAAAGTTGATGATAATATCGGTTGCACCGGATACGGTTGTCTCTAACAATGGAGATTCCATTGCCTGTTTGATTGCCTCAACAGCCTTGTCTTCTCCACTTCCTCTACCAATACCAATATGAGCGATTCCCTTATCTCTCATAACGGACTGAATATCTGCAAAGTCAAGGTTGATAATACCAGGGCTCTGAATCAAATCTGTAACGCCCTGTACACCCTGCTGTAATACTTCATCTGCTTTCTTCAATGCATCCGGAATCGTAGTACGCTTATCACAGATCTGTAACAACTTATCATTCGGTACAACGATCAATGTATCTACATTCTCTTTCAAACGGTCAATTCCTGCTAACGCGTTATTCATACGAGGCTTACCTTCAAACGAAAATGGCTTAGTAACGACGCCAACTGTAAGGATACCAAGATTCTTAGCAATCTCTGCAACAACAGGAGCTGCTCCGGTACCGGTTCCACCGCCCATACCGCAAGTTACAAATACCATATCAGCATCCTTCACTAACTCTGTGATCTCTTCACGGTTCTCCTCAATCGCACCTGCTCCAACTTCCGGTTTGGCACCTGCACCTAATCCCTTGGTTAATTTCTCACCAATCTGAATCTTTGTTGGTGCTTTCGATGTTGCAAGTACCTGTTTATCTGTATTAATGGCGATCAGATCTACTCCGTTGATATTCTCATCCACCATTCTATTGACTGCATTGTTTCCAGCTCCACCTACACCGATTACTAAAATCTTAGCAGGTCCTTTTTCTTCGAATGTTTTTATTTCAAGCAAGGTAATATCCTCCTTATATATTATTATTCTTATTCATTTGTAAACATATATTTATATAATACTGTTTTTTTGTAAAATAATCAAGTGGGTATTTTGTGAATATTTACAAAATATGCATATTTTTTCTATTTTTTAATAAAAATTTAAATATTTATTCTTTTGATTTTTTAAACGAAGCATTTCCCGATGCGGTATCAAAATCTTTCAGATCCAATGTTCCCTTTTGTCCATCTAACGCTTTCAGCATTTCACCTAAATCCAGCAACTGATGTTCTAAGTCCGATCCATCTCCTAATTCAATCCGTATGGACTGATACTGCATGACAATTTCATTCTCCGATGTAAACTGGATCGAATCAATGGACAATTTGTATTTGGATATCAGCTGTGTCATTTTGAGGATCAGCTTAAATCTGGTCTTATCCTTGATCGGTAACTTCTCATGCAGCTCCATGCTTTCAAAATGCATACCCGTAATACAAGGAGTATCTTCTATCTTAGTCGGTGAGATCTCCAACACATACCCATCCTGGTCAAAATATACATATTCATTCATATATTCCACACAGCCCGCTAAGGCCTTCTCATATACCGTCACTGTGATCTTATGCGCATTCACATATTCAATATCGATCTTTGCCACAAACGGAACATCTTCGATCGGACGCACTTTATTCTTTAACATCAATAATACCGTATTATTAATGTACCCTTCCGATAACACATATTTCTTGATCTGTTCTTTTGAGTAATGTTTGTTTCCGGTAACTTCTATTGTATCAATCTTAAAGCAGGTAAACAAACAGATCAAACCGATCGCGATCACACCGGCAATAACTGCTATGATCTTACCGGTATTTCTTTTTTTAAATTGTATTACATTATCTTGTCTTTCGCTCATATCTCATCCTTATATATACTTAACTTGTGCTCCCACTCCTGCCAGATCCTTCACAATATCCTCATACCCACGTTGAATATAGGATATATTCGTAACCGTCGTATATCCTTTGCATAGCAAACCGGCAATCACTAATGCCGCTCCCTGTCGAAGATCCGTCGCTTTCACTGTATGCCCATGTAACTGATCCGAATTGTTAATTACAATCGTCTGATCCTGTATATGAATATCCGCATGCAATTTTGCCAGCTCCGACACAATCGAAAATCGTTTTTCAAACACAGTCTCCTTTATACGACTTTGACCATCCGCTTTTAATAAAACCGCTGTCAGCACCGGCTGTAGATCCGTCGGAAACTCCGGATATATTCCTGTCTCAAATGTACCCGGATTCACTCTGCCATTTGACTGTATATGGATCGACTGTTCCAGCCTCACTACATTTACTCCCAGTTGTACTGCCATATGGATAATATTCTTCAGATAATGTATATCCTCAATTCCATTCAGACGGATATCACAAGGAATGGCTGCTGCCATCAATAGATACGTTCCCGCAACAATGCGATCATATACATTCACATAATCGCACGCCTCCACCTGCCCGGTTCCCTTAACGATCAGAACATCGGTTCCGGTACCTTCAATCAGAACTCCCATCGTCTGTAAATAATTACATAGTTCAATAATCTCGGGTTCTTTGGCAACGCCTCTTAAAATAGTTCTTCCCGTTGCACCGGTCGCAGCCAGTATCAGATTCTCAGTCGCGCCAACGCTTGGAAACTTTAAATGATATTCACATCCCTGCAAGTGAAATGTCTTGCAATACAATTCCTGTTTGTGCATCCGAAAATCCACATTCATTTTCATAAAGCCTTCCAGATGTATATCGATGGGACGCAGCCCGATCGCACACCCTCCCGGCATTCCGATCTGTGCCTGACTCCATCTCGCAAGCATCGGTCCTAATAGCAGAATGGAGGATCTCAAGCGATTCGTCAGTTCATATGGTAACGGAGCATTACAGGCATGCCTTGTATCAATCGTAAGAACATGATCTTCGAGATGTGTCTTAATATGCAGACAATTCAAAAGTTCACACATTACATATACATCTTCGATCATCGGACAATTATAAATAACAGAAACACCCGTCCCCAACACCGTCGCAGCCATAATCGGCAGCACCGTGTTTTTAGATCCCTGAATTGCTATCATTCCCTGTAAGTAATTAGCCTCTTTTACACTGACCGCCTTCAAAAACCCACATCCAATCCGTGCCATATATATTATAATATGCACGCATCTGTGATATGTGACATTATTCTAATATTCTTTTGTAACCCGTATCTGTCGTGCAACAGAAAGCACAAGTCCCATCTCGATCAACAGACCAAATATCGCAGTACCTCCATAACTGATAAATGGAAGAGGTACTCCGGTTGGCGGAATACTGTTTGTTACAACCGCAACGTTGATCAATACCTGTACCGCAATATGTGTTGTTACCCCCACAACGATCAAAGCACCATACAGATCCGGTGCACTCATTGCAACCATGACACAACGCCATACAAGAATTACAAACAAGCCAATTACACATGCCGCGCCAAACAAACCCAGTTCTTCACATATAACCGAAAAGATCATATCATTATGCGACTCCGGAATAAATCCCAGTTTCTGTATACTCTGTCCCAATCCCTTACCAAAGATTCCACCGGAACCGATCGCATACAGAGCCTGTAATGTCTGATATCCTTTTTCGTATTTCTCCGGATTCAGCCAGATTCTGATTCGATCCAGTCGATATCTCTGTGTAAAGAGGAAAATAAGCATAAAACCGACAAGCACTCCTCCGATTGCAAAGAACTGCTTAAACTTCGGACTTGTAACAAATACAATTACCGCAACCATTGCCGCACAGATAATACCGGTACTTAAGTTCTCCACCGCGATCAGCGTAACAACTGCCATCGGAAATGCCACTGCCTTCAATAAAATCTTCGGATCTCCAATTCTCGCCGCACGGATCGTCGCAACATGTGCTGTATATAGGACTATTACAACTTTCGCAGCCTCCGAAGGCTGGAACTGAACCGGACCTAATTGAATCCAACGTACCGAACCGTTAGATGCCTTACCAACGACCAATACAAGGAACAGCAATACAATGATCGCATACATCATAAGCAATGATACCTTTTTCCACCAATGATAATCCATCTTAGAAACAAAAATCATTGCAAATATTCCAAGTACCGCAAACATTCCCTGCCTTTTCAGATAATACGCCGAAGAACCGGTCTTTAACTCTGCTGTATAAGAACTGGTACTATACACCATCACCAATCCAAATGCAACCAAAAACAAGACGATAAACAGTAACGAATAATCAAAAAAGCCACTTGTGATCTTGTTCTTTTTTGTTCTCTTTCTGGTTGAAGTTTCTCTTTCTCGCGATCTTCTATTCGCCATACATTAAGCTCCTAACTGATTCACATATTCCTTAAACATGTCTCCCCGCTGCTCATAATTATCAAACTGTCCCCAGCTTGCACATGCCGGTGATAGTAAAACTGCTTCTCCCGGCTCTGCTTCTTTTGCACAAATGTCGACTGCCTCTTTCAAATTGTCTGCAAATACCACATCTGTAAATCCATGTTTTGCAGCCGTATCTGCAATCAGTTGTGCAGTCTGACCAATCAATACCAGTTTCTTTACCTTACCGTCAAAGGCTTCAATCCAATCGTCAAATGCAACCTTTTTATCGTAACCACCGCCGATCAACATTGTTTTGCGGTTCATTGCCTGAATTCCCTTAATTGCCGCATCCGGATTCGTTCCTTTTGAATCATTATAATATGCTACGCCATTTACCTCTTTCACAAATTCAATCCGGTGTGCAACTCCCTTGAATGTCTTCAAAACAGAGACGATATTCTCCATCGGGATTCCCATATAATAAGCAACTGCAATACCCGCCATATAATTCTCTACATTATGCCCACCTAATAAGATCAGATCTTTGGTTGCGATCACTTTCTGCTCTGTTCCATTCTCTCTCAATACGATCCAGTCATCCGCCAGACAGATGCCCTCTTCAATATTATGTAAACGACTAAAATATATAACCTTTGCTTTTACCCGTTTATCTTTTGCCATTTTCTTCGTGATTGGATCATCATAATTCAATACAAGGTAATCCTCTTCCGTCTGATTCTTACATACATCCAATTTGACAGATGCATAATTCTCCATTGTATAATGCCTGTTTAAATGATCCGGTGTTACGTTCAAAACTGCGCTCACATGTGGATGAAAATCTACAATCGTCTCTAACTGGAAAGAAGATACTTCCGCAACCGTATAAGATGCCTCATTCATCTCCAATGCAACTTCCGTATATGGGATACCAATATTACCAACCGTAAAACTATTCTTCGTATAGTCTGCAAAGATCTCTCCCACCAAAGAAGTGGTTGTTGTCTTTCCGTTCGTTCCGGTGATCGCAGCTAACTTACCTGCGCCAGCCTGGTATGCTAATTCAATCTCACTCCAGATCGGAATATGTTTATCCCGAACGGTATTCGCCATATCCGAATCTACCGGTATTCCCGGACTGATCACACAAAGATCAATATCCTGTAACACACTGTCGTTTAACTCTCCCAAAACAACTTTGATCTCTCCACGTTCCGGAAACTGTCCTAACAACTGCTCTACATCTAATTCTGCATTTCCGTCGTAAAATACGATCTGTGCGCCTTTCTTTAACAGTAGTTTTCCTGCATTTACTCCGCTTTTTCCCGTACCTGCAATCAGCACTTTCTTATGAAAATCCATAACTTCCTCCAAATCTTAACTATAGTCAATATTACTTTATAATGCCATCAGACCAATCAGGCAAAGTATTGCTGTTATAATTGAGAAAATAGCAACCACTTTCGTCTCCGGCCAGCCTGAAAGCTCAAAATGGTGATGAATTGGCGCCATCTTAAATACACGTTTCCCCGTTTTCTTGAAATATGTCACCTGAATAATAACAGATAACACTTCCACTAAATATACGCAACCGACGATAACAATATAAATCGGCATCTTAAGTAATACCGCTGTCGCACCGATCAGCCCACCTAACGCAAGTGAGCCGGTGTCTCCCATGAATACTTTTGCAGGATACACGTTATATACCAAAAATCCAAGTAACGACCCAACCGCTGCGCATGTGATCGGCTCCAGTCCGGATGCGGTTCCAATTGCAACAACCGTGAAAAAGGTAGCTGTCAGCACCGTAATAGATGAAAGAAGTCCATCTAATCCATCTGTAAAGTTCGTTCCATTGACCGTACCTAATAATACAACAAACAAAAACGGATAGAACCAAAATCCCATGTTCCATTCCATACCACCTGTAAATGGTATCAATACAGAAGTACCCAGATCCGTATAATTTGCAAGATAATATGCAAATAGCGCAACGATTATAAACTGACCTATCATCTTCTGCCATGCATGAAGTCCCATAGAACGTTTCATTACTACTTTAATGTAATCATCCAGAAATCCTACTAATCCAAATCCCAATGTAACAAACAGCACCGGAAGAATCTGTGGATTCGTCTTCATATATAATAAAGATGTAATAACGATACTGCACAGGATAATCAATCCACCCATCGTCGGCGTTCCCGACTTTTTCAAATGCGATTCCGGTCCGTCATCCCGAACAAACTGTCCGAATTTAAGTTTCTTCAAAAACGGTATCATGATCGGACATAAGCAAACACTGATTGCACATGCAATCACAACTGGTAATAGTACTAAAAAATTAAATTTCATAATGATTCCTACCCTTTAGTAATTCTTATTTTCGTGTTATTTTAACCCTACTAGTATAATTCTTTTTCTGCATTTTATCAACCATTTTGGCTGTATTCTTTCATCTTTTTAGTCATTCTCTCTTCTGTTATTCTACCCGGTCTTCAGAAAATGTTGTCTCCGTCTTTTCCTCAGATTCGGTATAATCTGCCTCCAATCCCAGATAAGGGAGAATATTCGAAAACATTTCTGACATAACCGGCGCCGCAATGGTTCCTCCATAATATATTCCAACCGGTTCATCAATCATGATAATTCCTATGATCTGCGGATTATCCGCCGGAGCAAATCCCAGAAAAGAAGAGATATATTTTGCATTTCCTCTTGGCAGTTTTTCCGAAGTCGCTGTTTTCCCACCAATGCGGTATCCTTCTACACTTCCCTTATTTCCGGAGCCTTCTGCAACTACCGCTTCCAGCAATTCTTTCATCGTATCTGATGTCGTCTTTTGAATCGCCTGTTCCTTTTTTGTATAGGAAAATGTTTTTGTCGGTTCTCCTTTTTCGTTCGTTGCATACATTCCAAAATGCGGTGTTACCAATGTACCTCCATTCACAACTGCACTCGCCGCACGCAGCAACTGCAATGGTGTGATCTGAAATGACTGTCCAAAACTCATTGTAGCAAGTTCCACCGCTCCAACATCCTCTTGTTTGTGCATAATGGAAGATGCTTCTCCCGGCAGATCCACTCCTGTCTTTTCAAACAAACCAAGCTTCCGGTAATTCTTATACATATTTGCAACCCCGACTCTTGCTCCAACATCCATAAACACCGGATTGCATGAATTCATAATTCCTTCCCGAAAAGTTTCTGTTCCATGCCCTCCGGCTTTGTGGCATCGGATCCGCCGATCCTCCACAATACGAAATCCCGGACATGAAAATGTATCATCTACCTTAACTACTCCTTCTTCTAATGCCGCCGTTGCCGTTACAATTTTAAAGGTAGAACCCGGTTCATAGGTGTCATTGATGCAAAAATTTCTCCACATATGATTCAGTGCATCCTGTTTCTCTTTTCCTGTCAGGTTCTGCCGTTCAACATTATCTATCTCCTCTTCGGACGTTTCCTGTAAATCCGTCTGCCGGTCTGCATATAACTCCTTCACATCGACCAATGCATACGGTTCATTCAAATTGTATTCCGGCACATTGACCATCGCATATATTTCCCCATTTTGCGGATTCATCAAAATAACCGATACCCTTTTTGCCTGTTTTGCTTTTAATACTTTTGTCGCTGCCTGTTGTGCATATTTTTGTATATTTGCATCAATAGATATATATATGTTATTTCCGGCTACCGGTTCCATTCTGCCTTCCGCAGCATTTTCTATCTCCATCCCATTGGCATCCGTCAGTGTCAGAATACTTCCCGATATTCCCTGTAATATCTTATCATATGTTACTTCTAATCCGACAATGCCCTGATTATCTCCACCAGTGAATCCTAACACCTTACTTGCCAATGTATTATATGGATAATACCGTTTGTAATCTTCATCGATCATAACACCATCTAAATTCATTTTCCGCAAGCGGTCTGCTGTTTCCTTTTCTACATTACTTTTTATCTTTTCCCGCATGGAATTCCTACTGACTTTTTCCTCTACTTCTTCCCTGTCCAAATCAAGCACCAGACACAACTGTTTGATCACTTCTTCCGGATCGGTAATCTGAGCATGGATCACCGATATGGAACACACCGGTTTGTTCCCGGCTAATTCGATTCCGTTTCTGTCATATATAACACCACGCTTTGCCTTAATGCTGCGTTCCCGTTCATGAAGTGCTTCTGCTTTTTGATAATAATAATCTGACTTGACGATCATCAGATATGCAAGCCTGCCAAAAAGCAACAGAAACGCTGTAAACACCGCAAGCGCTACTATAAAAATTTTCTTTCTGGTAAAAGTTTTCGGCATATTCATATCCTGCAAAAACATTTATATATATCTATTATTGCATTTCCTCAAATATGTATAAGAACAACTTATCCCCATAAATAACCCAGGCATGACTTACCTCTCCCAAAGTAACCCATGCCTTTTCAAACTAACAGAACCCACCACCGACAGGTTCATACAATATTACATTATCACTGTGCTGCAGGTGCCTGCGTTGTTGCCTGCGTCGTATTTTCCGTTGTTGCTTCCGTTGTATTCGAATCGGTACCCACCTCTGTCGAAGCCTCCGTTGCATTCTCAGAACTTCCTTCTTCTGTTGAGTTTTGCAGATCTTCAGAAAGTTGTTCTGTCGGTGCCGCTCCATCAAAGATTGGTGTTGCAACCTGATCCCCTACATCTGCCCCTTCACTCTTATTTTCAGAATCTGACTGATAAATATTCATATATGGAAGCAGCTCCTGTAAGATCGACTGTGCAATGATCGTTCCTAATCCGGAACTTGCCTGATCTTCTACATTCGGTTCATCAACCGTTACATATACAACAACCTGAGGATTCTCCACCGGCGCAAAACCGATAAAGGATAACAGATATTTGCCATTTCCTCTTGGCAGCTTCTCTGCAGTACCGGTCTTACCACCGATCGTATACCCGGCTACCTGCGCTTTTCTCGCAGTACCATTACTTACTACCTCAAACAAAGCATTTCTCATAAACTCTGATGTCTCAGATGATATCGTCTTCCTCAATATTGTCGGTTCAATATTATTGATAATTCCGCCATTTTCATCTACAATCTGTTTTACCATATGTGGTTCATAATAGTTACCACCATTGATTACGGAACAAAATGCGGTACCAATCTGCATCATTGTAACCGTAAGTCCCTGTCCAAATGAAGATGTTGCAAGCTCTACCGGATTCAATTTTTCTTCCGGATATACAAGTCCCGCCGCTTCACCTGCCAGATCCACATGCGTTGTCTTACCAAATCCAAATACCTCCTGGTATTTGGCAAATGTCTTTCTTCCTTCCGTTTCTGCAATCTGCATTAATGCCACGTTACAAGACTGCATTAAGGATTGTTCAATATTTACCTGTCCGTGTCCCGAATGGTTATGACAGTTGATCGTTGTATCTGCTACTTTTAAATTACCACCGCAGAAGAATGTCTCATCCCCTTTTAACGCTCCATCTTCTATTGCACCGGATATGGTAAATGTCTTATAGGTAGATCCCGGTTCGAATCCATCAGAAATAATGAAATTACGCCATGCCTTGTTCAGACAATCCAAACGTTCATCTTCTGATAATGCTTTGATCTGTGACGAAACATCACCGTCTTCACTGTTAAACTGGTATGCTATGGCACTGTCTTCGTAAGGTTCATTCAGATCAAAACTATTGGAATTCGCCATTGCCAATATCTCACCGGAATTTGGATCCATCACTAATGCAGATACATTCTTTGCACCGGTCTCCGTCATAAATGCATTGATCTTCTTTTCCACGATACTCTGTGCATTCGCATCAATCGTTGAAATAATATTGTATCCGTTCACAGGTGGCTTTGTCGTACGTTCTAAGGTCATATCCTGTGTCAGATATCCATATTCTCTTCCGTCCGTTCCATTCAATTCATCACTATAGTATCCTTCCACACCACCCTGACCGACATTGCCACTTACGGTAAATCCAATCGCATGACATGCCAGTGAGCCATATGGATAATATCTCTGATATTCATCTTCAAACCAGACACCTTTAACGTTCTTTCCATCTTTTGTAGCAATGAACTCATTAAACGGTTTCACCTGATCGTAAGACAATTTTTTCAACATTTTCTTATAGAGTGAAGATTTATCTGATAATGCATCATCGATCTCCTGCTCTGTTATGTCAAAATATTTTGTCAAGGCGGATATCGTAGCTTTCTTTACTTTATCATCCTGCAAAATATTCTTTGGTTCAATGATTAAATTGTATACCTTTTCACTCGTTGCTAATTGTGTACCGTTCCGATCCAATATATCCCCACGTCGATACGGAATTTCTATACTGTCATAACTTTGCTGTGCTAATACAATTTTCTCATAACGTTTTCCATCTTTTTTGTTGATATACCATATTCTTATCACCAATGCCAAAAATGCAATGGACAACACAACCGTGATCCAAAACAGTTTCATTTGCATTCGTCCAAGAAAACGTTTTCTTTTTTTTGCCATATTATCACCTGATTTTATTCTGCCGGTACGTCCTTAAACTGCTTTACATAATCCGGATTACTTGCTTCATAGGATACAACCTGATCATTTCCCGGATATACCATTCCAAGTTCTGTTGTTGCAAAGTCATAAACTTTGGTCAGATCAACAGAGCTTTCTAATCGTTTGCTCGTCTCGTCATTCGTATCTTTCAGATCATTCAAATTACTTTCTAATGTAGCGATCTGTCTTCTCTGTTCTGTAATATCTGCCTGTAAGGAAAGCATATTTACGCAGGCACCAAACAGACAAACTGTTGCAACAACGAGTGCCATCGTATATCTCAGATCAAATGCCTTTGCTCTTTTTGCATTTCTTTCAATTCTGGCGTTGGTCTTGCGTTCCGGCTGTGTTGCCTGTCTACGTTCCGGTCTTACTTCTCTCTGCGGTACCGTATTCAGCTTTCTAGCCGCATTTCCTTCAATGTAATAATATCTCTCCTCATTTCTTGAATCCAATCTTCTCATACCCCTTTTCTAAATATGTCTTATCATGTGCAACCCTGTTATTCCCCATTTTTCCTGTGTTACTTTATATTACTAAATACCATTATTGAGCCCGTTCAAAAATCCGAAGCTTTGCACTCTTGCTTCTTCTATTCTCCTCTAATTCTTCGTCTGATGGTAAAATTGGTTTTCTGGTAATGACCTTTCCTTTTGAAACCTTACCACATACACATTTAGGAAAGTCGGGAGGGCATGTACAAGGATTCTCATTTCTTCTAAAAATCCTCTTTACAATCCGATCTTCTAACGAGTGGAACGTAATTATGCAAATTCGGCCCCCTGGGTTTAACAGGTCTATCATTTGGTCGATGGATTGCTCAAGAATGGTCAGTTCCTGGTTTAATTCAATCCGGATAGCCTGGTAAGTTCTTTTCGAAGGGTGCCCTCCTGCAGACCTAGCTCTAATTGGTATAGCAGCCTTAATGATGTCATTTAACTCAAATGTTGTTTCAATGACTTTGTTCTGTCTCGCCATGCAGATATGCTTGGCAATGTTCTTGGCGAATTTCTCTTCGCCATAATCCCGGATAACCCGATATAACTCCATCTCCGGATATTCATTAACTATATCTTTAGCAGTCATTTCCTGCCTCTGATCCATTCTCATATCAAGAGGTGCATCCTCCCGATAAGTAAATCCCCTCTCCGGTGTATCCAACTGATAGGAGGATACCCCCAGGTCAAGTACAATCCCATCGACACCGCCGACTCCTAAGTCTTGTAATACCTGAGGGGTTTTCTGATAATTACTTCTTACAATGTCAATCTTTATTTTATCTTGATATGGTAATAGACGGATGCCTGCCGCCTCAATCGCGGCTGCATCCTGATCTATTCCTATGAACCTACCTTTATCGGACAAACGGGAACAAACATGATAGGCATGCCCACCACCACCGAGGGTGCCATCCACATAAGTACCATCTTCTCTGATATGCAGTCCTTCTATGGTCTCGTCCAGCAAAACCGACTTATGTGAAAATTCCACGCTTCTCCTCCTTTTTCTAATAATGCCGTGTACATCTTGCTATGTGCATTCATTATCAGATCATAATTCCTAACTCTTCAATTCCTTGTGCCAATTCATTGAAGTCAATGTCATCAATATTGTTCTTCTCTTCCCATTTCTCTTTGCTCCAGATCTCTGCACGCTCGCCTACACCGACTACGGTTACGTCCTTCGTGATTCCGGCAAACTCCCGTAAATTAGCAGGAATTAAAATTCTTCCCTGATTATCCACTTCACAATCTGTTGCTCCTGCCTGGAAAAATCTCTTGAACTTTCTTGAGCTTTCATTGGTCATTGGAAGTTGTCTTAATTTGCCTTCAAATATATCCCACTCATCATTGGGATAAGCAAACAAACAACCATCCATTCCTCTTGTTACAACGAAAGATAAGCCTAACTGTTCTCTCAGCTTGGAAGGAACGATCATTCTGCCCTTGGCATCTACTGTGTGATTATATTCACCTTTTAATCCTTTGGACATGAACTCACTCCCCTTCTTTCAATCTCTCCTGTAGCGTAAGTGTTGCCGTCTGTAACGATAAATCCACCACAATTTACCACTGCACACCACATTTCACCACTTACAACCACTATTCTACCTCATACCGTTCGAGATTGCAAGAATAAATTGCCCAATCAATAGCAATTTCCGTTGTGAACATTATACAATTTTTCTTTTTATTATTTATGCATCTTGCACATATTTTTACAGGTTTTTTCTGTCCTTCATTCTCCAACAGCACAATATATTGTGCAATATTGTTTTTTGTCACATTATATCTTGTGTTTTCACTTTATTTTTGTATATTCCCCCTTTTCCGTTCAAAAATAGGGTGGAAAATCGTGGTGGGGACGAGTGGGGGAATCTCCCACCTTTTTCAAAAATCCTCCACTTTCTCACCACCCTTACACAACACAAGAACGACAGATACACAAACATACACTATTCCTTATTCTTGTGCATAAAAAAAGAAGGGCAACAACAAATACTTGTCATTGCTCTTCTTTTCTATCTCATACCCTGTCACACACTTACTCCCCTGCAGCAGAAGTATCTCTCTTCAGTTGGTAACGTTTGTATATAATGTAGATGGATGCCGCCACTACACATACCGCAGCCAAAAGCTGTGATGCCTTAAAGTTCACACCCGGAAGCATCAGGGAATCCGTCCGCAATCCTTCTATCCACACTCTTCCAAGTCCATAACCCCATATGTACATTGCAAACATTTCCCCATCAAATTTCTTATGCCTGCGATAGAGGAAAATGATCAATAATACACACAGATTCCAAAGTGACTCATATAAAAATGTCGGATGCACCTGAATGAACTCCATACCATCCACATTTAAAACATGATCGATCATGTCTTGTGTAATGATTCCATTATTCACCGTACTGATCAGGTAATTCTTACCACCAAACCAGTCAACCGGAATCGCCATTGCAAACAATGAATCCGTGTAAGCACCAAATGCTTCCCGGTTAAAGAAATTCCCCCATCTTCCGAAAATCTGTCCCACAAGCAATCCCATGGAACAGGTATCCAGCATTAACATGACACTCACTTTTCGCTTTTTTGCAAAAATCAACAACACGATAATTCCGGCAATCACACCTCCATAGATGGCAAGTCCGCCACCACGGATATTGATCATGCCAAGCAGCGTTTCTTTCAGGGATTGTCCCTCTTTCACATAATCACTCAGACTGAATATGACATAATATATTCTTGCCCCAAGAATCGCCGGGATCACCAACCATAACATATAATCCAGATACATTTCCGGATCCTGGTTCGTGCGTTTCGCTTCTTTTGCAATCAGCAAATATCCTAATACAAATCCTAACGCGATTATCATTCCATAAAATCGTATCTCAAAACCGCCAATTGAGAATCCATCCGCCACATGTTTCAATACAATCCCCAAATGAGGAAAGCGAATCTCATACATAGAATACCCTCCTATTATACGTTAAACTTGAACAAGATGACATCTCCATCCTGTACGACATATTCCTTTCCCTCAGAACGTACAAGACCTTTCTCTTTTGCAGCTGCCATGGAACCATTCTCTACAAGATCTTTGTAATTCACAACCTCGGCACGGATAAATCCTCTTTCAAAATCTGTATGAATCTTACCCGCTGCCTGTGGTGCTTTGGTGCCCCTCTTGATCGTCCATGCTCTTGTCTCGTCCTCACCGGAAGTCAGATAAGAGATCAATCCAAGAAGAGAATAACTTGCACGGATCAGCTTATCCAAGCCAGACTCTGCCAAGCCCAAATCTTCTAAGAACATCTTCTTTTCATCATCCTCTAATTCTGAAATCTCCTGTTCGATTTGTGCACATACTTTGAACACTTCTGATCCGTATTCTTTGGCATACTCTTTTACAGCCTTCACATAGTCATTATCATCATCTTCCGCAACCTCGTCCTCGGCAACATTTGCAGCAAAGATTACCGGTTTTCTCGTAAGCAGATTGTAATCTGCAATCCAGGCTTCCTCGTCTTCTCCATCTACCTCAAAGGTAATGGCAAGCTTGCCGTTCTCCAAATGTTCTTTGATCCGTTTCATGAATTCCACTTCTTTTGCTATATCCTTGTTATTATTGGCCGCTCTGGAATTCTTTGCAATTCTACGGTCAAGAATCTCGATATCGGAAAAGATCAGCTCAAAGTTAATCGTCTCAATATCTCTTAATGGATTGATACTTCCATCCACATGTACTACATTCGTATCTTCAAAACATCTTACAACATGAACGATTGCATCCACTTCCCGAATATTTGATAAGAACTGGTTGCCCAATCCCTCACCTTTGGAAGCACCTTTTACCAGACCTGCAATATCTACAAATTCAATCACAGCCGGTACGGTTTTCTTTGAATTATACATCTTCGTCAAAACATCCAAACGCTCGTCCGGCACAGGTACAACACCTACATTCGGATCAATCGTACAGAATGGATAATTCGCAGATTCTGCTCCCGCCTTTGTCAATGAATTAAATAACGTACTCTTTCCTACATTCGGAAGTCCTACAATTCCTAGTTTCATTTTCTATCTTTCCTTTCTTGCAAACCTTGATTTTACGGGGCTTGCTGGTTTTATCATCTCGTTTATGTAGCAATTTTTGAGAGCAAAAAAAATTAAACCACTTTCAAAGCATCCGCAATCTGGTCGATTTCTTTATAAATGAGCCACAAAACTCAAATTTAATCATAGCATAAAAGGGCAGAAATGTAAAATCCTATATTACAATCTGCTCGGACAAATATTCTTCAAATTCCCTACGTTTTATCAGTTTTTCTTTCCAGCATATAAAGCAAATGGGCAATTGGGGAAATTTTAGCATTTCGACCTGTATTTATCGTAAAATAACTCCACCGTTTTTGTATAGTTAAGAAAACAGCGAAAATGTCCAAACTCACCCCATTCTATGATGTCATAAAGACTGATAAAACTCCATCGCTGCTGTCAGATCCTTCTCATTCGGATGTCCCTTGGCAAGCCCACCAACCAACTTAAAAGGTCCGAACGTATCATATCCCTTACAGGAGAACTTCCCTATAACATTACAATGTTTATCTTTAATAATTGTTTCAATGGACTGATATGCAGCACTTCCACCATGCGTGCATATTAGGAAAACCTCCTTATATCCCGGCAGATTCGCAGATGCAAAATCCAACACGGATTGATGAAATTTTCCATAATAAATGCCCGAAGCAAATCCTATCCGGTCATATTCCGATAGGTCTTTCTCTTTTACCTGTGTTGCATCAATAAGATCTACATCGTTATTCCGAGCAATCTGCTCCACGATCTTTCGTGTATTGCCATGATGTACTGATGCAAATATAATTGCTGTTTTCATTACTTACTCATCCTTCCTTGATATATACAATCCCATCACTTTCTTGTTACTGTTCTACAGTGACACCGAAATCTCTGAATAAATCACACCATAGAATTACATTTTTCAATACCTGAACATCTGATATATTCTTCTTCTGCTTTTCAACAGCATACAGGCATATAGATAAGATTCTCATAAGCGATCCATTACCATTATCCTGTTGACCATGGCAAGCCATGATCTGCTTAAGCTGATTTCTCCATGAACCACATATTGTTGTCCTCATAGA
>HF987799.1:5339-5747 GCA_000431135.1 Clostridium sp. CAG:590 | reverse complement strand
TCGAGCACGCTCATGGTGGGTATAGCGCAGTTGGTTAGCGCGCCAGATTGTGGCTCTGGAGGCCCAGGGTTCGAATCCCTGTATCCACCTTCATTACCGGAGGTAATGCAGTGAGTACTGGGGTATCGCCAAGCGGTAAGGCACAGGACTTTGACTCCTGCATTCGTTGGTTCGAATCCAACTACCCCAGCTAGGTAGTTATGATTTATCTTAATATAATATGGAGCACTAGCTCAGTCGGTAGAGCACCTGACTTTTAATCAGGTTGTCGGGGGTTCGAATCCCCCGTGCTTCACTGAAGAGAAGCAGCAATGCTTCTTTTCTTGTTTCATGCGGATGTGGCGGAACTGGCAGACGCGCTAGACTTAGGATCTAGTGGGAGACCGTGCAGGTTCAATTCCTGTCATC
>HF987799.1:0-5312 GCA_000431135.1 Clostridium sp. CAG:590 | reverse complement strand
AAAAAGCGAGACACAGGTGTGTCTCGTTTCATGAAATGTGGTATACTTAAGGATGTTTTTTTGGAATGGAACTCATAAAGAGCATATAAGTGGAGATAATAATATTGTGTATGTCAGAAGAGAAGTTAAAAAGAATTGAGCAAATAAAACAGGATTGGGCGGATGAAGTAAGAAAGATTGATTCGGATAGTGAAGTAAAAGGTTTGGGTCAAAAAAAATATAACAAGCCATACAAGGATCTGGAAAAGAAATATCTTCTTTTGCTACGAGAAGCAATAAATAAGAATATATAGTTGTAGGGTGTTATAGGAAAGAGTATATCATAAGTAATCCAACAGCTGACATATCACCCCACTAGCAGTATTTCGTATAAAAAAGAAATCTGAATAACGTATGGAGGATTTGTAGAATATCATTGGGAAAAATTATAAATGCTACAAGGCAAAGGAATGATCCGTAAGTCGAAATGGAAAATGAAAAAGCAGATAACTAAAGTTATCTGCTTTAAAAACGAATGGAATAGGTGGGTGACAATCCACATCTCCTAACAATGGGTGACGGCCGCCTGTTCCGTCCTCAGATTCCATTCGATATAATATACATCATTTATACATTTATTATACTTCATTATTATTTGTTGTCAAGTTTTTTCAGAGTGCCCTTTTGAATGTATCGTTCAGCATTACAAGTACTTAGCAGGTGCATAGTTTTTACAAAACTTTTTCCATTATGTGTAACTTTTACTGCGACACGTATGTATTCTGAGTTGACGATAAAATTCTTAACAAATTGTACTGAATTATCTTTTGGACTAAGTCCAATATAATCTGGATGTGCAATGATATCGGGGAGTCTATCATAGTATTGTTCATATTCATAAAGATGTCTTGCTTTAATATGGTTTTCGTTACTGTTGCCGACTAAAATAGGGGTGCCAATAGGAATATTTAATTGCAATTGGTTGATTATCTTTTCTGTAAATTCTCCAACTTTCTTCATTTGCGTATTCTTTTTTCTCCGTTGTTAATGAGTGATGTGTCCTTATATTCTATGTGTTAAACGAAACGGTAAAGTAGCATAGCACTTTGATAATATATTATGTTATTTGTTTTTTTTATTTTTCTTTAAAACAGAAAGCATTGTATATACTATCTGTAAGTCTTCTGGAGAAGCATCTCTTGCGGCATCAAATAGTAATGCAAGCTCTTCATTTTTATAGATCTCTTGCGCGATTTCTTTCGTTTTTTTATTAAGATAGTAATAATCTTTGCTGGTGTTTGATTTTGTAATTAAATCTCCGGGAGTTACATGAAGATAATTAGCAATATCTATAATAACGTCTATTTTAGGAACTCTTGTGCCGGAACACCAACTAGATACGGTTGATTTATCAAATTTTAGAGCACTTGCTAAATCACGTTGTGTTTTTCCATTAAGGGATAAATAATGTTTTAGAAGTTGAGCAAATTGATTTTTCCTCATAGGTACATCTCCTTTACAAATATATTATATACATTTTGAAAACTAATTCAACAAGAAGTTTACAAAATGTATACAGTATGGCTGATAATTGTAACTTACTTCTTGATTTTTAATAAAGCTTTCCAGGTTGCGTTTCGTGCGGTGATCTCGCCATCGACTACGCATTTATTCTTTTTCTGGAAAGACTTCACTGCGGCATGGAACTTTGTTCCGGCAATACCATCTGCTTTGCCGCAATCATATCCTAAACTATTCAGATATTTTTGAATGGGCAGCACAATTTTATGTGTTCGATTTTTAGTGCTGGATACGGTAATGGTTTTTGAGAGGATGGTTTTGGCAGATGCATTTGATTTTAGTTTTAATATTGTTTTAAGGTCGGATAAGAATTTTGAATGGGTGTATTTGGTGGAGGATGATTTGGTTGGACGGGGAGAAGTGCCGGATAATCTGTTGTAAAATTCAGTTTTCACAAGTTGTTTTTCGCTTTTGTACCACACCAATATGCCGGACAGATTTTTCCGGTCGCATCAAAATGACGGATGACGTGAGATTGTGGAATGTTATACTTTTTCATTAATTTCCGGGTGAATGCCAATGCATTTTGGATTGTTGCAGCAGAGGGGTAATATTTACCATCTTTTTTCGTGTCGCACAATTCGATGCTAATGCTGTTACTGTTCGTGCAGATCGTATAATATTTTCCGCCGCCGGTAATATTGGTGTTACTGTATTTTGTGCCTCCGACTGCCCATGCAACATAATGATCGGGAACAGATTGTGTAATGGAGTCATCATCTACAAAATAATGGGCGGAGGATTTTACAGAATTATTGGCAAAATATCTGGCATTTGATTCGTCGGAGTCCCCGTCATTGGCTGTGTAGTGGATTACAATATATTTTATGGCAGATGTGCTTCGCTTTGCACCGTAATTACTTTTTTTAGACAAATGTTTTTTTAAAGTATAAGACATTACATCACCTCCTGCTTATTCTTCAGGTCAAATAAGCTTGCCTCGATCAAAGAATATACATATTCATTAAAGTCCGGATTTTCTAGTTTTAAGCAGTTATAAGCAGAAGCAGGTAATGCAAAGATGATTTTATTTTTGGCTATGGAGCGTGCTTTTTCCTTTTGTTCATCGGTCCATGCATCGGTGCCTTTAATATTTTTTACTTCGGTTTCATAGACATCTTTGACCACGGACATTACACTTTTTTGCAGAATTTCATTATAGTTATCAATTTTTCTGGCTTCAGCATATTGTTTAAACTCATTTCCGATGTATGTTATGACGGGTAATAACACAACCGTCCAGATTGTAAGGATAACCTGGTTCCAATCCAGGCTGTTTGACAGATGAGTCATTCGATCATACCTCTTTTCGATTCTTTTCATGAAATGATGATATTCATACTACTATATATTATTAAGCTTGCAGGACTTTGTGACAGGATAGTCGGAAGAAAGGTTCGGATTGCAGATCAAAGTTGTTTGTGTTCGTGTGATTTGCAACTTGACACTGCATAATATAAAAATTATAATAGAATCATCTGAGATTATGAACAGACTTCTGAAGTGATACTTAGGAGTCTATTTCTTTGCGTTAGAAACAGAGTTCTGTTTGGTGGATAAATATAGAAATGGAGGCGGGTATGGAACTTCAACAGTTACAGTATTTTATGGTGGCAGCACAGTATGAACATATTACAAAGGCTGCCAATTCTTTGCATATTGCACAGCCGGCATTGTCCCAGTCGATCAAACGATTGGAACAGGAGCTGGGTGTAAAGTTATTTGATCGTCGAAAGGGTGGTATTACATTAAGTGCACCGGGAAAATTACTGGTAGAAGAATTGAAACCGATCATGAAGAGTCTGGATGATCTGCCAAAGAAATTAGCAGATACAGCGAGAAAGCAGCATATGACAATTCATATAAATGTATTGGCGGCATCTGTCTTAGTAACCAACTGCATTATTGCATACAAAGAGAAACATCCGGATGTGAATTTTCAGTTTGTGCAGAGTCCTTCCTCAATGGATTATGATCTTTGTATTACAGCAACGTTACCAAAACGTTCAACGGCGGCAAATCAGACCATTTTAGAGGAGAAGTTTTTCCTTGCAGTTCCGTCTTCGTCACCGTATGCAGATTATAAAGAGATCGAATTGGCGGATGTATCGGAAGAAGGTTTTATTGTTATGACTAATACGAGACCAATCCGTAGCATCTGTGATCAGTTTTGTTTTGAGGCAGGCTTTTCACCGGATATTGTGTTTGAAAGTATGAATTTTGAATCTGTACGAAGCCTGATCAGTGCCGGATTAGGTGTTGGTTTCTGGCCGGAATATTCATGGGAAAGTATCTGGCAGAAGTCGCAAAATGTTGTATTATTGCCGATCAAGAGCCCGGAATGCAAGCGGGATATCATAATTACTTATAATCCGCAGTTTTCGGATAATCCGTTCGTAAAAGATTTTTATGAATTTTTGATTCAGTTTGCGTTAGACTGCAAAGAGGAAAATGAGCGTAACCGACAGATGAATGGGCGCAACTAAGGGGAAAGGAACAGTAAAATGAGCATAAATGATAAGATTGCTGCAAAGCGGCTGGAGCATTTTCAAACCGGAATTTTTGCAGAATTAAATGACAAAAAAGATGAGATGGAGCAGCAGGGCAGACATATATACAATCTGTCGGTAGGAACTCCTGATTTTGAACCGCCGAAGCATATTATGGATGCGGTGTTAGAGGCTGCGAGCAAGCCGGAGAATTATAAGTATTCACTGAGAGATATTCCGGAGCTTTTAGATGCGGTATCCGGTTATTATAAGAAACGTTTTGGCGTTGATATTGCTCCGGACTGCATTACGGGTGTGCATGGAACACAGGAAGGGATGGGACATGTCGGAATGGCGTTATTAGACGAGGGAGATCTTGTGCTATTGCCCAATCCGGGTTATCCAATCTTTGAAGCTGGGTCATATCTAAGTGGTGCCGATATGTACTTTTATGATCTGAAAGAAGAAAATGATTTTTTGCCGGTACTTTCGGACATTCCGGAGGAGATTGCGGAGAAAGCAAAGCTGATGATCGTTTCCTATCCGTATAATCCGGTATGCCGAACGGCACCCCGGTCATTTTATGAAGAATTGGTTGCATTTGCTAAGAAATATAATATATTTGTTATTCATGATAATGCGTATTCTGATATTATTTATGATGGAAAAGTGGGAGAATCGTTTTTGTCAGTGCCGGGAGCTATGGAGATTGGAGCGGAATTCTTCTCCTTGTCTAAGTCATTTAATGTAACGGGTGCGCGTGTATCATTCTTTTTGGGAAGAAAGGATGCAGTAGATGCGTTGAAGTTATTGCGCAGTCAGTTTGATTTTGGAACATTTCTTCCGATTCAGTATGGTGCAATTGCAGCATTGAATGGCTCCAATGAGTTTGTAAAGAAACAATGTGCGGAGTATCAGAAGAGAAGAGATGCACTTTGTGGCGGTTTCCGCAGTATTGGCTGGAATGTACCGGATAGTCAGGGAACCATGTTTGTGTGGGCACCGGTGCCGGAAGGATATGCAAGCTCTAGAGAGTTCTGTATGACGATGGTGGAACGTGCAGGTGTGCTGTGTACACCGGGCGATGCGTTTGGAACCGGTGGAGAAGGATATGTCCGGTTTGCACTTGTGATGCCGCCGGAGGAACTTGCAAAGGTTGTTCAGGCAGTGGATGAAAGTGGAATCTTACGCAGGCCATAACAAAAAGTTATTACAACATATTTATAATTGTTTGACAATCGAAAAGATATAGAAAAAGCCATG
>HF987798.1:2595-4320 GCA_000431135.1 Clostridium sp. CAG:590 | reverse complement strand
ACTGGTAAGAACAAGAATCATTGTTCTTCGTGCTGCCAATAAACTGTCGGATGATGTGGATATGTCATTGGTGGAAAAAGAATCTTATGAGTATTATATGCGAGCATTAGAAACCGGTGAGCATATTGCATATCTGGTGTATGATAACGGAACTTTTATTGGTGCAGGTGGTGTCAGCTTTTATCAGGTAATGCCGACATATCATAATCCAACAGGTAAAAAGGCGTATATTATGAATATGTATACGGTACCGGAATATCGGAGACAGAGGATTGCGTTTCATACATTGGATTTACTGGTAAAGGATGCGAGGGAGCAGGGCATGACACAAATTGCTTTTGAGGCAACAGATATGGGGCGGCCATTGTATGAAAAATATGGATTTGTGAAGATGGAAGATGAAATGGAACTGAAGCATAGTTATGTGTGTTCCGATTAGAAAGTAGGTATATAATGAGAAATAGCTCTTTAACAGCGGAATGCAATAAGATATATAATTTTTGGAAACTAGAAGAATATTTTACACCATCGGATTATCCGGGATTGGTTTTAACAATAAAGGAGGGGAAACAAGATGTTCCATTTGATGCATATTACAATGATTATAGTATCGGAAGTTTGCCATTAAAAAGATACAGAGCTCATAATGAGTATTTGAATCAGAAAAATAGATCTGATGAGAAGTTATATAATCGAGCAAATGTTTATTGTGGCTGTTATAGAACTAAAGATTTTATTGAAAAAATGGCTGAAAAGTGCAAATTAGATATGGAAAAATATGCGGAGATAAATGAATTAACAGGACGGTTTTATATTTTTTCTGTTCAGATAGATTTAGATGGGAAAATTACAGAAGAAGGCGTGCAAATCAGTCCGTTCTTTTATGCTGTACTTTGTATGATAAAAGCCGAGGGCATAAATGTTAATATTATGCAAGAAAATATATGGAAGCTAAATGAAGAAGTAAATGAGATACTTAAACAAAATAATGTACAAATATTGGAGTTTACAGATGTAACAATAGTAAAAAATATTATATTTGATAAACTGAAAATTGAGTCTGAAAGTGAAGTTGGGCTAAAAAGTGCTTCGGATAAAGTATATGCATGTAAAGGTTTAAAAAAAGAGGATGAAACAAAAGACTTTTCCAGTTTTTATTTGGACGAAATAGAAAATGTTCAGAAGAATTATAAGAATAATGAAAATGTGATAAAATATACTACCTCATTATTGGCAGGAAATCAGAAAAGGATAATGATAGACAGTGATGTTTGTGCCATGAAAAAATGGCTAGAAGTAGATAGATTTCCAATGGCAAAATATCCATCAAAGTTTTCTCCGACATTAATGCAGCAAATAGCTATAAACATAGCTATATCAGAAAAGGATAGAAGGGAAAAAATATTTTCGGTAAATGGACCACCAGGAACTGGAAAAACAACTCTTTTGAAAGAAATAATCGCTTCAAATGTTGTCCAATTAGCAGAAGTTTTAATTAAATATGGAATTAGTGGTAGTAATTTTGTTTCTAGAAAAGTTGAATCCGCATCAAATGCTAGTTATACAGAAAAATATTATGAAATACCAGAAGAAATTTCTAAATATGGAATTCTTGTGGTGTCAAATAATAATGGAGCTGTAGAAAATGTTACGCTCGATTTACCGAAATCTGGCGATATGGGAAAGGATAAAACTAGGACAGATTACTTTGACAGAAAAATAAAT
>HF987798.1:0-2528 GCA_000431135.1 Clostridium sp. CAG:590 | reverse complement strand
GGGAAAAGAAGGAAGTGCATGGGGTTTAATATCGGCTCGCATGGGGAGAAAATCCTATGTTACTGAAGTTTTAGAATCTTGTATATTTGCTAAAAAAAATGATGCTTCGGATAAAGTGACTTTAGATTTAGCAAGAGAAGATAGTATTTCGTGGGATGAAGCTATTGATAAGTTTAATGTAGCTAAAAGGAAGGTTTTGTTATTAAGAGAAGGCATTAAAAAAGACCAAAAACTCTTGGGTGATTTTTATAAGGAAGAAGAGCGTTTGGCGAAGAGTAAATTGGATTTAAAACAGTTGCTCATAGAAAAGGAGCAATTAAATATAAAGTTAAATGAGGTAAGAACAGAATTAGAAGGTAATGAACAGGAGACTTTAGAGCAGGAAGAGGAAATTAAGTATATTAAGGAACATAGCTCTATTTTTAAGAAACTGCTTATTCTTTTTGGGATAGGGAAAATAGGTAGGCATGTTGCTGAAAAACGAAAATATGTCGAGGAGTTAATAATTAAGCATGAAGATATTAAACGTAGATATAGTTTGGCTGTGAGAAATACAGAAGAAGTATGTACAAAAATTGAAAAGCAATATAGTATAATCGCTGCCTTAGCAAAGAAAGTACAGATACTTGAAGAAAAAATATATGGAAATAATGGGTCTTTGAAAAATAAATACAAAAATAATTTTGCAGATAAAAATTTTTATAAAAATATTAAAGAATCTGAGGACTCGCAGAATGCGTGTCCATGGACATTTGACGAATATGATATGGCTAGGGAGGAATTGTTTTATGCTTCATTACAAGTGCGAAAAGCATTTGTTTTGGAATCACCGTATATAAAAAGAAATCTGTTTGTATATGAGGCATATAACAATGGGAAATATACAATAGCAGAAAAACAACAGATGTTTCCACACTTGTTTAATGCATTGTCAGTAGTGATACCTGTGTTGTCTTCTACTTTTGCTTCTGTGGGAAGATTTTTAAAACATGCTGGGAATATGAGTTTAGGTATGCTTCTCATTGATGAATCTGGACAAGCAGTTCCACAGTCTGCTTTAGGAGCAATTTATAGAACAAGGAGAGCAGTTGTTGTGGGAGATCCATTGCAAGTAGAACCTGTTGTAACCATTCCTAAAGTGCTAATTGACATACTGGCTGATAGTACTTGTGTAGCAAACCAATATAAGGTGATGGAAAATTCAGCTCAGACTTTTGCTGATAATATAAATGAGTTTAATGGTATGATCGGGGAACGTCAGGTTGGTTGTCCATTGGTTGTTCACAGAAGGTGCATAGAACCAATGTTTTCTATTTCAAATTTAATTTCATATGACAATAGGATGTTTAATAAAACAAATAAGAAGGAAGAATATTTGAAACCAGAAAATCCATTTTTGTTAAAAAAATCTGGATGGATTAATGTTGATGGGGTAGAAAATGGTGGTAAGGATCATTTTGTGAAAAAACAGGCAGAGAAAGTATGCCAATTAATGGAAGATGCAGTACATATATATTCGGATTTGTTTGAGACAGATGATAAGATTTTTATAATTACACCTTTTAGGACAGTTGCAGAATCAATGCGTAAGTTTATCATTAGCTACTTTTCAGCAAAAGGATATGATAAGGAAATCTTGTCAAAGTGGACGAAAAATTGTGTTGGTACAGTGCATACTTTTCAAGGTAAAGACGCGAATGAGGTACTTTTGGTATTAGGTTGTTCAAATAAAAGTGCAGGTGCAATGAATTGGGTAGTAAAGAAAGCTAATATACTTAATGTTGCATGCACCAGAGCAAAATACAGAATGGCATTTATTGGTAATATTAATGATTGGAAAAATAGAAGGTACTTTAGAGAGTTTATCCCCAATTTAATTGATATTATAGATGTGTAAAATATTGACGATATGGAGTCAAAGTAGGAAAAGAATACAAAAATTTGGAGAGAAGGTAATTAATGAATGGATTTAATGGCAGCAATTGGATAAATTAGATCTGTTGTTACTTTGGAAGAGGCAGGGTATTAATTGTAAAATACAAATTAAAGAGAAAAGAAATTGATATTAATAATTTGAATTCGACGAATCCTTTAGTTTAGACTTGCCTTAAAACAAATGGCGAAAGAAGAAAGTCGAGGATAAAAGATTTTTGTACAGTTTCTTTTTGTAAATAAACGCACCATAAACGCACGATAAACGCACGCGTGCGTTTGTTGTGCATCGTGTTCGATAAGTAAATGCTTTTCGAAGAAAAATATTGTATAAGAGCAATCTGTATATGAAAGATCAATCAAAAACGGTAAAACAATTTTTTTAATGCGTGCGAGATTCTTAATGTGATTTCTGAAAAACAAATATTTCAAAGCTAGTCTACTTTTTGAAATTGTTTGTTTGAGACTAACGTGAGACTGAGGAGGTTCAAAATTATGGACATAAGCAAAAAAAGATTGGAAGCTATTTCGAGAAAGATTATCAGGCTGGCAGGAAAATTATATGGAAGGTCTTGTTAAAGAGTATGCAAATTTTC
>HF987797.1:2646-18710 GCA_000431135.1 Clostridium sp. CAG:590 | reverse complement strand
CTGCTTTCATATTCTATCCGTTTCACACGTCCGTCCCTTACACTGTGCAAAAGGGTAATCTCTACTCCCGTTCGTCCATAGGAATATACGCCTGTTTCTTCTTAACCGCCTTATATGCCGGACGAATGATCTTACCCTGATTAATCAATTCTTCCAGTCGATGTGCACTCCAACCAGCCATTCTTGCCACTGCAAACAACGGGGTAAACAGCTCATTTGGCAAGCCAAGCATCTGATACACGAATCCGGAATAGAAGTCCACATTGGCACTAACACCTTTATAGATCTTACGCTCTTCTGCAATGACCTGTGGTGCCAGCTTCTCCACATTCGCATACAACTGATATTCCTTCTGATAGCCTTTCTCCTCAGAAAGCTTCTCTACAAAAGACTTGAATACTTTCGCTCTTGGATCTGAGATTGAATATACCGCATGACCCATACCATAGATAAGTCCTGCCTTATCAAATGCTTCCTTGTGAAGTAACTTCTTCAGATATTCCTTCACTTCTTCCTCGTCATTCCAATCCTTCACCTGTTCCTTCATGTCGGCAAACATTCTGGTTACCTTGATATTCGCACCACCATGCTTCGGTCCCTTCAAGGAACCCAAAGAAGCTGCCATGGACGAATAGGTATCTGTTCCGGAAGAGGTTACTACATGCGTTGTAAAGGTAGAATTGTTACCACCACCGTGCTCTGCATGAAGTACCAATGCCAGGTCTAAAATTCTCGCCTCTAATTCCGAATACTTACTGTCTGCTCTTAACAGGTATAAAATATTCTCTGCCGTTGACAATTCCGGACTTGGTGTATGTATAAACAAACTGTTACCATCGTGATAATGACTATATGCCTGATATCCATATACCGACAGAACCGGCACAACCGAGATCAACTGCATACACTGTCTTAATACATTCGGAATTGATGTATCATCTGCCTTATCATCATATGCGTACAAAGTGAGGATACTACGCTGTAACGTGTTCATCATATCCTTACTTGGTGCCTTCAGAATAATATCTCTTACAAAATGTGTTGGCAAGGAAGTACGATAGTCTGCTAATATCTTCGTAAATGTAGTCAACTGCTCTGCTGTTGGAAGCTTACCAAACAACAACAGGTATACAGTCTCTTCATATCCAAACCGTTTTTCCTTAATAAAGCCTGCCACAATATCTTCAACATCCACACCCTGATAATATAATTTACCCTCGCATGGAATCATATCATTATCTTCTACAATATAGGACTGGATCTTTGACACCTCGGTAAGACCTGCCAATACACCCTTACCATTAATATCCCGAAGTCCTCTCTTCACTTCATACTTTGTGTATAAATCCGTATTAATCTGTAAATTGTTCTCACATAACTTGGATAAATCCTTAATCTGCTCTGTCACTTGCGAATACTGATTGATCCGCGCCTCATGGTTGCTATTCACCCAATCACCCTTTCTTTCTATTCTTCTATATCTTCCATTTTCTAGTATAACATATTTTTCTCCGCTTCCCTAGTCTTTTTTTCAATCTTCACAAAATGTTAATAAAAGTCAAGTATTTTCAAACAACCTCAATGCATGATTTTCAACATAAAATACCCTCTTTACCGGATGCTTTTATCTGAATCCCCCAAAAATTAAACTTTCCAGGTTATCCTCATCCGGTAAAAAGGGCATTTCCAATCCATACATTTTTAATAATACATGAATTACATTATTCTTGTGTCTCTGTTGTATCTTCGGTCGTCTATTTCTCCGTTGCTTCTTCTGTCGTTGTTTCCTCTGTTGCCCGGTAATCCTCTACCGAACTACTCAGAGAACTCAGCACACTGCTTGCAACGGTATATACTACCTTATCATCATTGGTACAATATACATAATCATCGCCTGTTGTTGCATTATTGCTGCCCCAACAGATCGTTGTCTCATTTCCATCTGCATCTGTCAATGTAACCGTCTGACCCGGTGCATCCAAGCCATATTCACTAAGATCTGACACATCTTCTATCTTCCGTGTTGCCGTCATCGAGGTAATAGATGAGATCAGGGAAGTGACCTTATCGGCATCTGCCTCAAATGCTGCATCCGAATCCAGTGTCCATTTATCGGCATCCTTTGTAAAGGACACCATCTCTCCATCTATCTCATAGGCTATCTTACTCACATCATCCACTTTCAGATTCAACACAGTGCTCGTATCCGCACTGTCTGCTTTTTCCTGTTTATCATTATATTTGACCAGACAGACATAACCCGCACATAACACAAGCAGACACACTAACGCAATGATCAATGGTAATCCTTTCTTCTTCATAGCTTCCACCTCTATCTCTTCTTTCTTCTATGGCAGATCATTCCACCGCATACCAGACAACAGATTGGAAGTAAAATGCATACAAACAATGCAATCGCTGCTGCATCTCCTGTTGTTACTGTCAGATAATCAACCGCTACCGATTTACTTGCGATGGATACCCGGTTGGAATCTCCGGTATCCACTAACCACTTCATCGCATTCATATATAATGTATAGTTACCGTCTGATACCATACTGTTCATGGAAGAATCCAGAATTGCAGAGGATGCGATTGCCACTAACTGCGTTGTCTTTGTTTCGTCAGAAGTTGCGGTTTCCGTAGCAGCATTGTCTGTTTCTGTTGTTGCTCCATCCGCACCGGAAGAGTCACTGTCCTCATCCGATGTACCACTTACATCCTCCGATACCGTAACTGCCACAGAAAATGGTCCATCTGCATCACCATCCTCTTTGTCATAGCTGGTCATCTTCTGTGGATCCGTCTTCACAAATGCACCCTCGGATGGTGATAGTACCGTACTGATATCTAATGTATCCCGTACATTTTCGGACACCTTAAATCCTTGACAACCGCTCAACAAAACATTCGTAGAACCACCTGTCATATCCGTTGTAACCTCAGATGCACTGATCGTTGGAACAATATAATATGGTCTTTGCACATACATATCACTGTCTGTCTCTACAACAATACCATCCGTAACCTCGATTCCGTATTCTGCCAGAATACTGTCATAATTCGTATGTTCTTTTCCGGTGTAATCTGTCAGAATCAGTGTCTTCCCACCATTTTGTAAATAAGTGATTACAGCCTGTGCTTCATCTTTGGAATAATCCGTTTCCGGAGAATCTAATAACAACCCTGCTGCATCCGATGGCACTTCTCCTGCTGTCAGAAGGTTCAATTCCTTCAACTCCAGGTTAGCCTTTTCTATACGATTTTTTACCGCATCCGGCAATGTAACTTCATTATGTCCTGTCACATAATATACAACCGGCAGTTCATCCGATAATACATAGTCAATGGCACTCGTAAGCTGCCCTTCACCATCAAATCCGGTTGTTTTGGATTGATAGGTGGAATAATCGATCTCGGACTCATACATGCTGCTATAATCGATGACCTTATTTCTCTTTGCACTTGATACGATCAGACTGTTCTCGCTTACCTTATCGTCCGTAAACTGACTGGTGTAATTTGGACTGGTAACCGGATCGATCTTCTCAATTTTAATCTTTGAGGAATTATCTTTGTATTGATTCAACAATTTCTCAATCGTTGAATCTTCATTTCCCGACTGAACAATATAATGAATCGTGATATCCTCATCCAGATTCTTCAGTACTTTCTTTGTCTCGTCACCAATAGTGTATAATTTGCCGGTACTGATATCAAATTCCGTATATTTTGATGGGATCTGTCCCACGATCATATTCAACACTACCACAATTGCAATCACAACTACCGACATGGCGGCACTATACGAATCCTTCCGAAACGCTCTCCGATTGAATGTATGCTTCTTTTTCTTATGTTTCTTCTTAGCTCTGTTATCAATTTGTGCAGTGTCCATTTCATTATCCTGTTGAGCATTATTTTCTGATGCACTCTCAACCGTTTTCTCAACATTCATCATTTCTTCCTGCTGTCCATTTTCATTCTGTTCCATGCTCATTTTGCAAACACCTCCTTAACTCCAACGTCTCTTCTTAATGCTCTGAATGGTCAGAAATACAAACACGAACATAACAGAAAAAAAATAGACAACTGCGGTTACTTCAAAGGTTCCATCCACAAATGACTGAAAATGTCCATCCACATTAAATGCTTCCAACACATGATACACAATTCCGTCCGACATAGAACTCGGAAGGAAGCTTTCCAATCCACTCATAATGTAACTCAAAAACATCACAACAAACGTCAACACAGCCGCAATGATCGTATTCTCCGTAAGTGATGATATAAACAACCCAACTGCAATATTCGCTGCACCTAACAAAAAGAACCCCAATATCGCTGTATAATTCTGTGCAAACGATATTTTTCCAAAAATCCGCATAATCAAAGGATAAATGCAAATGACACCGATTGGAATCAGGTAGACCGTCAATAATGCAAAAAATTTACCTAATACGATCTTGGCAACAGATACAGGCGCCGTAATCAGCAACTGATCCGTCTTTTGTCTGCGTTCCTCTGCTAACACCCGCATAGTCAGAACCGGAACCGCTAACAAAAAGACAAATGTAATACTGTTAAATGTCACATTCATGGATGGATATCCATTTAACAGGTTATATGCATAAAAATAAATTCCCACAATTAAAAAGACAAAAAACAGGAACACATATCCGGTCATTGACTTAAAATAACTTGCCACTTCTCTTTTATAAATTGCTTTCATGTTTTTCCTCCTGTTCTGCCTCCGTCAATTCTAAGAAGATATCCTCTAACGACATTCGATTCTGTGACAATTCTAAGATCGGACAATCTTCCTCTGCCAACAGATAGAATAGCTCTGCCCGGATATCATCCATTCCATCTACCCGAAGCGTTCCACTCCATACATCCTGCTCCCAGGATCCCTGTACCTGAATGGCACCTTCAAATTTCTTTTCAAATACACCTTCAATCTTATGTTCCGGATCTAACACGCTTAATTGTAATGTGCTATTTCCCTGCATCTGACTGCTTAAGTTCTGCGGTGTATCACAAGCTACTAATTTGCCCTTTGAAATGATCAATATCTGATCACATAATGCACTCACTTCGGACAAAATGTGCGAGCTTAATATAACGGTATGTTCTTTGCTCAGATCCTTGATCAGGCTCCGGATTTCAATGATCTGCTTGGGATCCAAACCAACCGTTGGTTCATCCAATATTAAGATCTCCGGATTTCCAACCAGCGCCTGACCAAGACCAACTCTTTGCCGGTACCCTTTTGACAGATTCTTTACCAATCGTTCTTTCACGTCCTCTAACGAAAGCATTTCCATAATATCCTGAAGCATTTCGTCCTGTTCGGATCGTTGTACCCCTTTTAATTCGGCTGCAAAATTAAGACATTCCAAAACTGTCATATCCATATATAACGTCGGTTGCTCCGGCAGATATCCAACACACTTCTTCGCCTCTTCCGGCTCTTCCAAAATATCGTGTCCATTGATCAATACCGTTCCTTCATTCGATGCCAGATACCCGGTAATGATATTCATTGTTGTTGATTTTCCTGCTCCATTCGGACCCAGAAAGCCATAAATCTGCCCTTTCTCCACACGAAAAGACAAATGGTCTACTGCAACGTGATCGCCATAACGCTTCACGACATCCCTTACTTCAACCACTTTTTCATCCTCCTATCTATTTGATGGAGCTTTTTCTCCCATCATTTCATACTTTATAGAAGTATATGTGAGAGGTATGGAGAAAATTAGATGATTCTAGGAATGACAGCAGAGATTAACGTATAATTTCACATTCTAACGTTCGAATTTTCAAGCGGGGTTGCAGCTGCAACCCCGCTTGAAAATTCGAACGTTAGAATGTGAAATTATACGTTAATCTCTGCTGTCATTCCTAGAATACTCTTATTCTCGTCTAAGACCGGCTTCACGATCTCATTAATAAATTCCTCTGTCTGCTGTGGAGCTCGTCCCACAAAGTTCTTCGGCTCTAAGATCTCCTCGATCATTTCTTTTGTCATGCCGAATGCAGGATCATTTGCAATACGGTCTACCAGATCATTCTCCTTACCTTCCTGCTTTACAACAGCACCGGCTGCCATAGAATGCTCACGGATCTTCTCATGAAGCTCCTGGCGGTTACCACCACGTTTTACAGCATCCATCATAATGTTCTCAGTTGCCATAAACGGAATCTCCTTCATGAATCTCTGATAGATTACCTTGTCATATACAACAAGACCATCTACTACATTCAGGTAAAGATCTAAGATACCGTCAATTGCAAGAAATGCTTCCGGTACAGAGATTCTCTTGTTTGCAGAATCATCCAGTGTTCTCTCAAACCACTGGGTAGCCGCCGTAATTGCAGGATTCAATGCATCTGCCATTACATAATTAGCAAGGGACGCAATTCTCTCTGAACGCATTGGATTTCTCTTATATGCCATAGCGGAAGAACCGATCTGATTCTTCTCAAACGGCTCCTCAATCTCTTTCAAATGCTGAAGAAGACGAATATCATTTGAGAACTTATGTGCACTCTGTGCGATTCCGGAAAGTACATTCAAGACACGGGAATCCACCTTACGGGAATAAGTCTGTCCGGATACCGGATAACATTCCTCAAATCCCATCTTCTTAGCAATCATACCATCAATCTTACGAACTGTCTCATGATCTCCATCAAACAATTCTAAGAAACTTGCCTGGGTTCCGGTTGTTCCCTTACATCCTAATAATTTCTGCTGTCCGATCATATATTCCAGATCAGAAAGGTCAAGCATTAACTCCTCTAACCAGAGAGTTGCTCGCTTACCAACCGTTGTCGGCTGTGCCGGCTGGAAATGTGTAAATGCAAGTGTCGGTAGATCCTTATACTGCATTGCAAACTTGGAAAGTTCATTGATCACATTCAATAACTTCTTACGGACTAACTTCATTGCCTCTGTCATAATGATGACATCCGTATTATCACCTACATAACAACTTGTTGCTCCAAGGTGGATGATTCCTGCCGCTGCCGGACACTGTTTACCATATGCATATACATGACTCATAACGTCGTGGCGAACTAACTTCTCACGTTTCTTTGCAACATCATAGTTAATATCTTCTGCAAATGCCTTTAATTCTTCAATCTGCTCAGTTGTAATAACCGGCTTACCATTTTCGGAAAGTCCTAACTCCTGCTCTGTCTCTGCCAAAGCAATCCATAACTTTCTCCATGTCTTGAACTTCATGTCCGGTGAGAAAATGTACTGCATTTCCTTACTTGCATATCTCTCTGATAATGGGCTTACATACTTATCCTTCATTGTCTCCTCCTAAAATAGCTTATTTCTTCTTATTGTCTCTTACCGTGGCATCATGTTCACCACGAATATCTTCAGCCGGTGGCTCGATTGGATACTGTCCGCTAAAACAACCATCACAATACTGTCTGCCATCAGATAATTCTTTCAAACGATTCATCTTCAGATAAGCAAGTGAATCTGCACCCAAGATCTCGCAAATCTCATCAATCGTCCGGTTATGGGCAATCAACTGATCCTCACTTGGAATATCTGTTCCAAAATAACACGGGTGCAAGAACTCCGGTGAAGAAATACGGACATGTACTTCCGTCGCTCCCGCTTCTTTTAACATACTGACAATCCGATCGGATGTGGTTCCTCTTACGATCGAATCATCAATCATGATCACTCGTTTACCTTTCACTGCATCTTTTAATACATTCAATTTTACACGAACGCTGGATTCTCGCTGACTTTGCTTTGGCTTAATAAAGGTACGTCCTACATATGCATTTTTAACAAATGCTGTACCATATGGAATCCCGGATTCCAAGGAATATCCCAATGCTGCTGCATTACCGGATTCCGGAACACCGACAACCAGATCTGCCTCAACTGGCGAATCTTTTGCCAGGCAACGGCCTGCAATAATACGCGACTTGTATACACTCATACCATCTAACACACTATCCGGTCTTGCGAAATATATATATTCAAAAATACATCTTGCATGTTTGTCCTGGCACATGTCCTTATAGGAAACAATTCCATTCTCCGGAGTGATCGTTACCATCTCACCCGGTTCTACGTCTCTTATAAATTCTGCACCGATCGTATCTAACGCACAGCTTTCTGACGCTAAGATATAGGCATTATTACGCTTACCTATACATAATGGGCGGAAACCAAATGGATCTCTTGCTCCGATCAGTTTACGGGGACTCATCACGATCAGAGAATATGAACCCTTTACTTTCTTAAGCGCCCGTCTTACTGCATCTTCTACCGTAGATGTCTTTACTCTTTCTCTCGCAATATGATATGCAATCACCTCGGAATCAATTGTTGTCTGGAAAATTGCTCCGGTCAATTCCAGTTCTCTTCTTAACTCCGGTGCATTTACCAGATTACCGTTATGCGCCAAACCAAGTGTACCCTTCACATAATTAAGAACCAACGGCTGTGCATTCTCTCTTGTGGATGCTCCTGCCGTAGAATAACGCACATGACCTACTCCAATATTACCCTTCAACTTCTCCAAATCTTCCGGTGTAAACACCTCATTGACCAAGCCCATTCCTTTTGAAGAAAGGACTTTCCCCTTTGGTCCCTCTGTGTCAGAAACTGCAATACCACAACTTTCCTGACCACGATGCTGCAACGCAAACAACCCATAATAAATGGATGCTGCTACATCATTTCCATCAAAATCGTAAATACCGAATACACCACATTCCTCATGCAATGCATCTTCTTCAAAACTGTTGTCAAATACTTCGCTCATGTAAGTCTCCTAACGTCCATCAAGAATAATAGAAAGCATCAAATCCATACTCTCTATACTTTGGCATTTCATATCTTCAATTGTACCGAATATATGTTATCTTTTTTTGCAAAAACTGTCAATGGAAATAGGTATTTTATTTGTTATTTTTATGGAACTATGCTATAATAGGGAAACTTAATGGCGCATGATACTTTCGAATATAAACCATCGGTAAAATATGTTATACACAGAATATTCTGTCATGCGTTCTATTTGCAGGAACATTTAGCAATTCACTCAAACTGGCATGTGAATTGTCATTATGATACATGGAGGGTATATATATGCAAGAAAAGAGACGCTACAAACGATTACCAATTCAATTGAAGTTGGAAGTTTCCGAAGTATTCAAACAGGATAATGATGTCATCCGTGATCTGAATGCCGAGATCAATGTATTCGACATCTCCAAAGCCGGAATCGGATTCACTACATCTACCTATCTTCCAGAGGGTTATTATTTCAACGCAACCATCGTATTAGAATCTTCCGAGCAGAAGATCTTAACCGTAGTTAAGATTCTTCACCGTGAAGAATTAGAGAACGGATTGCACCGCTATGGTTGCGAGTTCACAGGAATGGCCGGAATCTTTGATTTTGTATTTGATGCGTATGAACAACAATTGAACGATTGATCAATACGGATAGAATGAGATTGGATAGATATTCTTCCGATTACGCAATCCCATCTCAATTTCATATTGAATCTTTTTTGCATGGGCAGTCGACAGACTGCCTTTTGTTGTAACTACAAGATCTGTTGTGCTTTCATTATAAGAAAATGTATTCAACCAGTCACAAGCTCCAAAGCCGATCATTTCACCACCTGCTAAATTATATCCGGCATCATATCCCGCTGCATTATATGCTCCCACATAACAGAGCGAATATGTTTCCAAATTCATATTTTCCGGAATATATGCCTTTATCTCCCAATGTCCGGTTGTCATTGCTTCACCACATGTCAACGGTATTGTCACACTTTCCCCGGATGCATTTCGATAGACCAGATACATAGAGGTAATACCAACCTCATCCTGAACCCCCACTGAATACGTTGCCATTCCCGGTGTTTTTCCATCATAAGACAACAACTTGACTCCGGTTACATTTGGTGCATCATAATATTCTAGTTCTTCCGCTTTCGTCGTTGCCCCATATTTCTTTACATGTTTCGCCGGAATCTTCGTTCCATCCGCCTTTTTCAATCCGCAAAATGCAGCAATAGCGTTACTATCTGCCTGTGCCAACTGCGTAATTCCTGTATCATCCTTCACATAAGCACGATCCTTTTCCGAATCCATATAGCAATGCTCCACTAGCAATGCCGGGATCCCACTATTATAGGAATGTCTTAATACCCCATAATAATCATCAAATGTTCCGTCCTCTCTCCGACCACCCATCTCTGTCACCCGTGCAAATGTCCCGGCATTATCAAGCCCAATTGCCTCAAACTCACCTAAGAAACAATCCGCAAGATCCTGTAACGTTTTACGCCATTTTGCCCCTGTACTGATATATACAGAAGCACCTTGTGACTTGTGTGACACACTGGCATTACAATGCAGACTAATAAATACATCTGCTTCTGCCTCCTTCGCCCGCACCACTCTGTCCGCAAGACTCACTTCCTCATCCTGTTCCCTTGTAAGAATAACAGTAACTCCTTCGTATGCTTCCAATTGCTGTTTCACTTTCACCGCAATGGCATAATTGATGTCCTTTTCCTTCTTCCCATAATAATAGGCGCCATCTTCCTCCCCGCCATGACCGGGATCCAAGGCAATAACTTTCCAATCCACGGATGCAGCCTGCACCTTCTTTGGTGGGATTGCAATACATAGAAATATTGCCGTCAAAAGAATTGTTATAGAAATGTATAAAAAACCTATCTTCCTTTTCATCAATTAATTATCTGGTATGCCATGTTATATTCCATGCACACCTTCCTCCTTATTCTAAGCTCATTCCATTTTTCACTTCTACCGCTGTGGAAACTTCACTTCACGCGAACGGTCACTTCGAAAGTTGCATTTCGTGAACTCGCATTCATTATATCTTAAAACCACACTTCAATCCATAACATCTGTCATTTTCTTTCTGTACTACACATACTATTTTCTTCTCTTCAAACCTAGAACACCGGATACAGATTTCATATCAAAACCCATATCCGGTGTTCTATCATTTATTATTTCATTACTATCTGTCATTACGCTGTACGTTTCCGTCTTGCAGAAATGATCACTAAGGTAACCGCAAAGAATACGACTGCATATGCTATCACAATTCCTGACTGGATCAACATATTCTTCACAAAAGAAGAAGTAGCTTTCGTCATCTGCCCGATCTCCTCGTTGTTCACAACATACCAATACGTCGGCACCAGCTTAGCAACCTTACCAACACCCCCACCAAAGAATTCTCTCGGAACAAAAATCCCTCCTAAGAAGCATAACACCAGACTGACCACATTGACAATGGCATTCATTGCATCGGTGCTTTTTGCAACCATTCCGGCAAAGAAACCCAAGCTCATACCAAACAGCAGCATTGCAAATATATTGAGCAAAAACCATGGCAAGCGCATATCATGCAGAATACTGCCCTTTGATAAAATAACATCAATTATCAGAACCAGTGCATATAACAGAATTCCAAATACTGCAATCGCCGCAACCATTCCTCCAATCCGGTTACGCATCGGCAATGCTCCACATTCCGTCCGCTCCTTAACTTCTCTACCATTCAGCCGGAGCAGTACCAGACCAATTCCTGCCACCCCGACTGCAATAAACAGATACGGGACATACAGGAAAAAGTGCGTATTGATATCTCCCTGTTTTTCATTTACAAAAGAAGCCAGCGTAACTTTTGTCTCCTGCTTTTGCACTTTCATTAACTCTTTCTGTGCTTCTTCCATGGTATAACCGTTGCGCACCAGCATCTGCAGCTTCTGCAGATACATCTGTAATTCCGATTCAAAGTAAACCGAATCAAAATACCCCGGAACCTTCATACAGGACAAATCCATCCATTTCCCATTCTCTAACTCCTTGGAAAAACCATCCGGGATCACTAATACATAATCTAACTTCTTCCAGTAAAGTGCATCCGTAATCTTCTCCTCATCATATTTCATTGTTGTAATATTATTATAAGAACCAAAGTACTCTTCCACCGCTTCACTAAAAGAACCTCTGTCTTTATCCACAATGGCAACATCTAACCGTTTCTGCTCAAATGCTTTCTCTGTATCTGCACCATTTACCTTAGCCATGATCAATGTCAGAGACAGAAACACTGCAAAATACAGAAATACCGTTCCCTTATAGCGATTCAATATCAGAAAGTAAGTCTTAAATACTCTCATACTTCATCCTCCTTAATTTAAGTACTCCTGCGATCACACAGATCACACCAATCGCAAACAGCGTAAGCATATTCACTGCATACTGCCTGACATCCCCAAAAACCGAAAGACTCTTGAACCCATTTACAATCAGGGTTGCCGGATTGATCCGGTTCACGATCGGACAGCGTTCCTCAATCAGATAGGTAATATCCGCCCATTGCAATCCCGCCAGAAAAGAACTGATCATAAATACGGCTACACAAAGCCCTTCCTTCTTCTGAACAGAACCCCTGGTAAAGATGGCGATCACCGTTCCGATTGCCAGCGAAGTAAAGCTGCCAATACATCCCCCAAGCAATACCAGTGCTGCATTATTTCCAAAATCCCGTTGAAATACAAACGCACATACTCCCGTCACAAAAGCTACAATGATACAATACAAAATAAAAGATGCCACAAAATCATATGCTACCTGCACTAATTTCGGCGTTGGTGCCACATTTCTTCTCGCACCGACCGGTGTCAGATCTGCCTGAATATCATTTCCATTATTTAACCCCACCATCGTTGCAATCAGACACGTCATTGCAATCAATGCGTAGAAATACTGGGTATACGGATCTTTATCCGTTCCCTTTAATGAAATCCCCTGAATCGTTGCCCCGGTCGTATCTGACATTGATGCAATCATATCTGCCAGTTTTTCCGGATGTTCCATTGCCACATCAGTGATCAAAGACACATTCTGCCGATACTGATCGATAAAAGTCTTGATCAAACTGCTGTAGATATCAGACTCCTTTACTGTCAACGCATAATCGTCTTCCATATCAACAATGCCCTTAATCTTATCATTCTGTAATGCCTGTTCTGCTTTCGCCACATCTGCATACTCTTTGACCTTAAACATCTTCGTACCATTGTCACTCTCTACCTCATTCATCATGGTTAGAAAGCCCTCGGCTGACTGCTTCTTCGCTTCCTCTTTCCAATACTCAGCCGGCATCTGTGGATTTTCCATAGAAAATGATTCCTCTGTCACATCCGCTTTCTTATTTTCTATACCTTGCGAGTTCACAATGCCCACCGGCACTTCACTAAACTGCTCTAATTCCGATATACTTCCAAACATGAAATAGAACAAAGAACCCAGAATAACCGGAAATACCATTGCCCAGAAAAGCAACGTCTTCTGCCGGATGATCTCCTTCATTCGATATAATATATGTTTCATGAGCCTGCCTCCTAATCTCTTAACTGCTTGCCGGTAATCTCTAAGAAAACATCATTCAGGGTTGGAAGTTCAGAGTGTACATTACCAAATGCAACTTCTTTGTCCCTCATCAGATCCAGCAACCGCAACAGATTATGTTTTCCCTTTGAGAATTTTACTTTCAATAAATGATTCTCGTAACTGACCTGTATCACATGCGGCAATGTCCGGATCGTGTCCATGGTATCATCCGTAATCTCTAATACCTCCAAACTGATCGTCTCCCCAAGGTCAATCATTGCCTTTAATTCATCAGTTGTACCAAGTGCTAAATTCTTACCCTTATCCATAATGGCAATCCGGGTACAGATCTGCTCAACCTCTTCCATATAATGTGTCGTATATATGATCGTCGCTCCCTGACGATTGAGTTCCTGAATTCCCTCTAATATCTTGTTCCGGCTTTGTGGATCAACTGCAACAGTCGGCTCATCTAAGATAATGAGCTTTGGCTTATGTGCAATTCCACAGGCAATATTCAGACGCCGAAGCAGTCCCCCCGACAACTTCTTTGGATAGAACTTACGGAAATCCTGCAAGCCGACAAATTCAATGGCCTCTTCTACCAATTGCTTCCGTTCCTGTTTGTTCTTAATATACAGCCCACAGAAATAATCAACATTCTCGTATACGGTAAGCTCCTCAAATACCGCTACATTCTGCATAATGATTCCGATATTCTTCTTCAAATGATAACTTGTCGGCTTCATTTCCTCACCAAAGATCTCAATCGTTCCCTTGTCATATTCTAACAGAGATAACAGACAGTTAATCGTTGTGGACTTGCCGCTTCCGTTCGGACCTAACAGTCCAAAGATCTCTCCCTCTTCGATTTCTAAGTTAAAGTGATCGACTGCAACCAGATCACCGTATCGTTTTACCAGATTTTCAATCTTTACAACCATTTTCCTCTCTCCTTATGTATGAATTCCCAATCTTTATGGGTATAGGACGGACGATGCCTTTACCACATTATTATAATAACTTTTTTTTACTTTGTAATGATAGTGAAGAATGTAAGAAACGAATGTGACATTTGTCATATTCTAGGATTCGATATAGATATCCGTTACAAGATACTCTATAATATATGAAAAGTGTTGGAAGAATCGCAGATGTCTGTTATCCATATCATTAGAAAACGTTAGCCAATATTTCAATATATAAAATCTAGGAGATGTGTTATGTCAACTTATATAGATTCAATTCTATTATTTATATTATGTGGGATTCTATATCCCGGCAAACAGTTCGATGCCCTACATCTGTTAGGCATCCTATTTCTGATTGCCCTTTACTGCTTCGAATTAGTCAGCAACACAAACAGGAATCGTTCAAATCTAAGTATCATTGTCTTGATCTTCAGCTTTTTCTTTCCGGAATTGTCGGTACTTCTGCCATGGCACAGCTATGTTCTATTTCTAAACCGCCTGCCTGCCTTCGCATTGCTATATGCTCTACCATTTCTTCGTTATTATTGCGAAAATCCAAGTTATGGCAACCTTGCATTTATTCCTATTATGGCACTTTCCTATTATCTTGCATACAACAACAATGTGCGTACCGAATTATCCGAAACCGTTCATACACTACGTGACAACAGCGTAGAGAAAGAAATGATGTTAAAGGAATCTACCCGGCATTTAGTAGACAGCCAGAATAACCAGATCTATATTGCTACTCTCAAAGAACGAAACCGGATTGCCAGAGAGATTCACGACAATGTCGGTCACATGCTCTCCCGTTCCATTCTACAGGTCGGTGCATTACTTGCCATCTGCAAGGATGACACGTTGAAACCTCATTTAACTACTTTAAAAGAATCGCTTGATCTTGCCATGAACAATATCCGCAACAGCGTACACGATCTTCACGATGAGTCCATCGACCTGCAAAATGCATTACAGGGATTAGTGGATTCGTTTACCTTCTGTCCGGTACATTTTCAATGTGATATTTCCAAACAGATTCCGAAAAATGTGAAATACTGTTTTCTTGCGATCACCAAAGAAGGCATGAACAATATCATGCGGCACAGCAATGCAAGTCGTGTCACATTAACCGTAAAGGAACATCCCGCATTTTATCAGCTTCTGATCGAGGATAACGGAACAACTTCTTTCCACTCAGAAAATGTCGGTGACAACGGCATGGGAATCTCGAATATGAAAGAACGTGCGGAAGCTTTACACGGCATTCTTCATATCAGCACAGAAAATGGTTTCCGCATCTTCGTTTCTATCCCAAAATAATCCCGTAACATTTTTCTCATACTTTTTCAATCTTCTTTTAAGAATTCTTCCGTATTATAATCGCATAAGCTATGAAAAGTTCATGCTTATCCAACGGAACACAAGATAATTTCTTATAGAGAAATTGTTTTACAAACATTTTTAAAGGAGTGACAATTATGAGAATGAATAAAAGAATTTTAGTATTTGGTATGACAACTGCATTTGTAGCATCCATGTTAGGTGGATGTAGCACCAGAACAAGCAGTAGCGGTTCCGTAAAAAGCAGTGTAACAAATAACGCAGTGGCATTTAACAACACCACCCTGACCGGAACGGTAACGAAA
>HF987797.1:0-2594 GCA_000431135.1 Clostridium sp. CAG:590 | reverse complement strand
GCCGGTGCAAGGGTAAATGTGTCTTGACATGAGTTGGGTATTGTGTATATCATACAGATAGCTTGCACATATGGGAGGTTATAATGAACATCGTATTGATTGACGATGACCAGTTGGTCTGCATGTCTTTAAAAATGATATTAGAAGCAAACGAGGGAATCCACGTTACCGCCATCGGCAAAGACGGCAGTAATGCATTGCCATTATACCGGGAATTTCACCCGGATATTTTATTAATGGATATCCAGATGCAGCAAATGAACGGAACAGATGCACTATCCGGTCTGTTAGATGAATTCCCGGATGCTAAGGTATTATTTCTCACCACCTTCGTGGATGATGAATATATCGTCAAAGCCCTTGAACTTGGTGCTAAGGGTTATATTGTAAAACAGAATTATGAAACCATCCTGCCTGCACTAAATGCGGTCTATTCCGGTCAGAATGTATATGGCAACGAGATCATGGAAAAGATTCCGGAACTTATGAAGTCGAAGAATACCTTTGATTATTCCCATTACGAGATCTCTGATAAAGAGTATGAGATCATCACCCTAGTTGCCGACGGATTGAGTAACAAGGAGATTGCCTCCCAGTTATATCTAAGTGAGGGAACCGTCCGCAATTACTTAAGCGCCATATTAGAGAAGCTGAATCTGCGGGATCGTACACAATTAGCAGTCTTCTATTATCAACACAAGTGATACATTTGTGAACGAATCATTGCCTAACGCCTGCAGGATTGCGATAGTCTTATTTCAATAATATCTACAGCAGAAATTCCATCGCCACTGATTCCATCACCACTGATTCCGGATTACATCCCCCTTCAGGTACAGATTCCCCCTCACATCCTCTTTAATCGGCATCATTTGCTGGTGACTGACCATATAAGCAACGTTCTGTCTGGAACATTGCAAAATATTACAGCTCTGTGTTGTGTCAATCACATTGTTCTGCACAAATGCTGTAAAGTCTCCAAGACGGAGCGGAATCCGTTCCCCTCTCTCATAAAGCAGCCTCGCTGATATATCAATCGAATCATTAAATGTAACAAAATATCCTCCGGTTCCAACTTTTCCTGACTGGTATAACTTTTCATTTCTAATGATCTTATCAACACCTTCCAGGTTGGATATATCTGCCAGGTCTATTTTTTTAAGTGTTCCATCTACAAAGAAACACAGAAGTCTCCGTTGTTCAGACATGACACATTCCATTATATTATACTTTGTCCGATCTATTACATATTCCGGTAAGTTCTCAATCTTCTTGATATACAAGCTATCCTGTGAACATTTTCCACTTGAAATCTCTAGAAATGTCATCTCATCATATTCTTTTAAATTGTGATGTGCCAGAATCTCTTTTATATTCTGCCTGCCACTTGGTATTACACGTTCCTGCACCCACAAACGGCTGATGTCACGCGGAATGGTATATATATGTTGTTTGACATAACTTGTAAATAGAAGCGGTGCCGTCCATTCATCTAAATATGCCTGTAATTCTATGATACATGTCTTTTCTTTCTCGTAATATAACAGCACACCCATTGATAACTCTAATTCCGCATCTATGATCTCGAAAATTTTCATACATTATCATCCCTTCATCCATTTTTCCTGAAGAATCCGATATCTCTCATGAATCATATTCCATATCTGGTCTAGAAAAACCTCTGATAATATTCCGTCCAGCCCTTCAAAAAGTATATCCCGATCCGTTGCCTTCAGTTCATTCGGAAATACACTGTGTCTTCCCTTTAGGAATTCCAGATTCTCATAACACGAATATCCCCCAATGAAATTCTGACATCGTTTATCCTCTAATATATCAAATTCGGCCGCTGTCTCGTCTGACATGCAGGAATATAATAAGGACAAGCCATGATCAAACAATGGGGCAATTCTTAATGTATGCTTTCTCGCATTACGCAATATCTCAATATTCGCACCATGTCTGTCCCGATTCAAAACGAGAAAATCAACCGCTAACATCTGCTCTATATATTCTTGCCACCCACATCTTACGCAAAAATCATAATGTGACTCTCCCTTCCTTGCATTCGTTCTATAATAATCATCCAATGCAATCTTGCTCTCTCCACGTTGTTTAAAATCCTCCGAAGCACATAAATACGTATTATATATATTTCCCTCTATCTCAATATCAGCATGAATCAATTCATAATTAAGATGTTCTACACCTAGCAGCGTAAGCAAACGATCTACAATGATCTCATTGACACATTCATGACCAACCACGCCCTTCAAGGTGTCAAAATTCGAAAGCTTATAATATATCTTCTTTCCGTCCATAGTTGATTCCGACTTCAAAAATGTTCCCGCCGTTCCACTTGAACTTCTGATATGCGACCATCTAAGATATGTTAAATCCTGCGTTTCTCTGATAATATCCTTCACGTTACCGCTGCCTCCTTTTCTAATATTATTTGACGCACGTCAAATATTTATACATTATTATATAATATTATTTGTCGTGCGTCAAACATTTACTCTTATGACTTTTCTGCATAAATCTGTATTTGTAAGCGCAGTAGGTTATTTGTTTTTATATTGATTATTATTACG
>HF987796.1 GCA_000431135.1 Clostridium sp. CAG:590 | reverse complement strand
TCGGCAAATCGTCAAGCCCTTTTTCTCATTTTTCTACACTTTTTTCAGTTCGCATAATCAAAGATGCTAAGCTGACTCGACTCCGGCATTCCGTTGAGGATTCCCAATGCTGACATTTTCTCGATCGTCGTTTTACCGATCTTCGCCCGAACCCGCAGATCATCCTTCGACATAAACTTTCCGCCTTTAGCTGCTTCTTTGATCTGTGCTGCCGCCTTCTCCGCTACACCTTCTATTGATGTAAATGGCGGCATGATCTTGCCATCTATGATCAGACAATTGATATCGTCTGCCTGATACAGGTCGATCGGATGAAAATCAAATCCTCTCGCATACATTTCTTCTACAATTCGCATATCCCGCATTGCGTCTTCTTCTGCACCGGACTGCTCATTCTTTGGTTTCTTCCGGATTGCTGTCATTTCCTCATGTAGTCGATCTATACCCTGGCACATTGTCTCGTAATTAAATGCTTTTGCACGAATACTGAAATATGCCGCATAATAGGCAAGCGGTTCATTGATCTTAAACCACGCAATCCGCCACGCCATCATGACATAGGCAACCGCATGCGCCTTCGGGAACATGTATTTGATCTGTGTACACGACCAGATATACCAGTCCGGTACATTATGTGCCAGCATTTCTTTTTCCCACTCCGGCCATTTATCACATTTTCCTTTTGCCACGATTCCTTTACGCACTTTTTCCATGATGTTAAATGCCAGTCCGGGTTCCAGTCCCATATGGATCAGATAGACCATGATATCATCTCGACAACAGATCGCATTGGTAAGGTCTGTCTTGCCTTCCGCGATCAATGTCTGCGCATTGTTCAACCATACATCCGTACCATGTGACAGACCGGATATACGGGCAAGATCCGAGAAACTCTTTGGTTTCGTGTCTACCAACATCTGAATAACAAAATCCGTACCAAACTCCGGAACACCCAACGATCCCGTCTTGCAGTCGCTGATATCCCCCGGCGTAATACCTAATACCTCCGGTCCGTGGAACAACGACATGACATCCTTATCGTCCAGTGCGATGGTCTTCGCATCTTTTCCGGTCAGATCCTCCAATCTTCGAATGATCGTCGGATCATCATGTCCGAGAATATCCAATTTTAACAGGTTCGCATCAATGGAATGGTACTCAAAATGTGTTGTGATAATATTGGTTTTCACATCATTTGCCGGCTTCTGGATTGCAGTAAATTCATAGATCTCACGATCACTTGGTACGACAACCATACCACCCGGATGCTGTCCGGTCGTTCTCTTTACCCCGACACATCCCTGTGCAATCCGCGCCATCTCACATCTTCGTTTTGTGACCTCGCGTTCCTGATAATATTTATATACCAGCTGCTCTGCCGTCTTCTGTGCGATCGTGCCGATCGTTCCTGCACGGAATGCGTGTCCCTTACCAAATAATTTCTCTGTATAGGCATGTGCACACGCCTGATATTCCCCTGAGAAATTCAGGTCGATATCCGGCTCCTTATCGCCATAGAAACCTAGGAATGTCTCAAATGGGATATCATGGCCTTCCTTTTTCATCATTGTGCCGCATTTCGGACATGCCATATCCGGCATATCACAACCGGAACTTCCTGAATAACTCTTCACAAGATCCGAATCAAAATCCACATAATAACAGTTCGGACAGATATAATGTGCCGCCAGAGGGTTTACTTCTGTAATACCGGCCATCGTTGCCACAAATGAAGATCCTACGGAACCACGGGAGCCAACCAGATATCCATGATCGTTCGAATCCCATACCAGTTTCTGTGCAATAATATACATAACGGCATATCCGTTACCGATAATAGATGTCAACTCTTTCTCCAAACGGCTTGTTACCTGTTCCGGCAGATCCGGTCCATAGATCTCATGTGCCTTATCATAACAGATCCGTCGCAAAGTATTGTCCGAATCCTCGATAACCGGCGGACATTTATCCGGGCTGACCGGATAGATCTTCTCAATCATATCCGCAATCTTATTGGTATTCCCGATAACAACCTCTCTTGCCTTGTCACTGCCCAAATACTGGAACTCGCTAAGCATTTCATCCGTTGTACGGAAGAATAACGGCGGCTGGTCATCCGCATCCTTAAATCCCTTCGACGCCATGATAACAGCTCGATATATGGAGTCATCCGGATCAAGAAAATGCACGTCACGCGTTGCGACAACCGGTTTATTATATGTCTCGCCAAGTTTTACGATTCTGCGGTTCAGCTCCTGAAGATCTTCATCCGTATTCACATTTGGATAACGGTCATCTGCTTTCATAAATGCATTATTTCC
>HF987795.1 GCA_000431135.1 Clostridium sp. CAG:590 | reverse complement strand
TTACGCTGTGCAAGGGTAATAATGTCTTGACAGGTGGCGGTTTTTTCGGTAAGATACATTTTATATGTGAGGGAGTAGTCAGCACATAATAACGTGTGGCAAATCAACATACTGGTGGAGAACATCTGGTTTGCCTTAATTGATGAGACTTATATATAGCATAGCAGGCTATATGTATGTCTTTTTTTATTTTATGTTTTTCTGTTTCTACTATACGTAGCCCCTTGTAGAATGCGTAAGAAAGCATTTTGTAAGAAGCTATCTATTACGGAAAAAAGAGAGGAGTTCACATGGATTTAGTCACATTACTTTTATTAGCGGTAGGCTTATCAGCGGATGCATTTGCGGTATCAATCTGTAAAGGACTTGCGATGCCCAAAATCACATGGAAAGAGTGTCTGATCGTTGGTGTGTGGTTTGGAGGATTTCAGGGAATTATGCCGTTTATCGGATATGTCCTCGGTGTTCAGTTTGAAAAATATATTAATGAGATTGCACCTTGGGTGGCATTTGCGTTGTTGGCGTTGATTGGAGGGGATATGATTAAGGAGGCATTATCGGATGAGCCGGAGGAAGAGACTGCAACCTTGAAGGTACAGGAGATGCTGCTGTTGGCAATTGCAACCAGTATTGATGCATTGGCAGTTGGTATTACTTTTGCATGTGTGCCGGTTACGATGCTTGCCGGAGCAAGTGCTATGATCAACACAGTTGTTGCATGTTGTATCATTGCATGTACCACATTAGTCATTTCCGTGGCGGGGGTGAATATCGGACATGTATTTGGAACTAAGTACAAGAACAAGGCGGAATTTGTTGGAGGCTTGATTCTGGTGCTATTGGGTATTAAGATTATTTTAGAGTATTTTAATCTTTTTTAGAAAAGGGAAATTTTTTTCGTAACTTATGAAGAGTATATGGGAGAAAGTTCCTTTTTGATTTGAACATTTCCGACAATAAGAGAATATACTACTAAAAAGTGTTTAAGGAAATATACGCATGAAACAAAAGCATGTTATAAAGATGGCTGTGACGGGGTTACTTGTAGCGGCTATGGTGGTTACTTGTGTTGCTTGTGGAAAGAAAGATTCGCATTTAAAAAAGATTACATTAAATGAGGTAGCACATTCCATTTTTTATGCGCCACAATATGTAGCGATCGAAAATGGATATTTTGAAGACGAAGGGATTGATCTCGAGTTAGTTACCGGATTCGGTGCGGATAAGACGATGTCTGCATTGGTTGCCGGTGAGGCTGATATCGGATTTATGGGAGCGGAATCTTCCATATATCTGTATAGTGAAGGGGCTTCGGATTATGCTGTTAACTTTGCACAGTTGACACAACGGGCAGGTAATTTTTTAGTGGCAAGAGAACCGATTGAGAATTTTACATGGGATATGATAAAAGGAAAAGAGGTATTGGGTGGCAGAAAAGGTGGTATGCCACAGATGGTATTCGAATATATCCTGAAGAAAAACGGAATTGATCCGGCAACCGATCTTTCTATCGATCAAAGTATCGATTTTGGAAGCACGGCAGCAGCATTTTCAGGAGGGCAGGGGGACTTTACGGTTGAGTTTGAACCATCGGCAACAGCACTGGAGTCTGCAAAAGAAGGATATGTAGTTGCTTCGTTAGGTGTGGATTCAGGATATGTTCCGTATACGTCATATTGTACAACAAAAAGTTATCTGGCAGAAAATGAGGATATTATACAGAGTTTTACAAACGCACTTCAAAAAGGAATGGAGTATGTAAATACGCATTCTCCGGAAGAAATTGCAAAAGTGATCGCTCCACAGTTCGAGGAAACGGATATTGAAACAATTGAGACAATTGTTAATCGTTATTATGAACAGAATACCTGGAAGGATAATCTTGTTTTTGAAGAGAGCAGCTTTGATCTTTTGCAGAATATTTTATCGGATGCAGGAGAATTGGATCGTGAGGTTTCGTATGATAATATTATAGATACGAAGTTTGCCCAAAAAGCAATTGAAAAAAAGTAAAATAAATTATTTATATAATAAAAATATGAAAATATGAATTGAAAAAATAGTAAATGACATGTATAATGCTATATAGATTTACAGCTAAATGTAATGTTATATTTAGGGGGAGTTGTTTATCGGATTCTATATCGATAGCTATAATTGAATTTCTATCAATTCATAGACATGAAAAGTTCTTTTTCCTGTCTGGCTATAAGAGACTGTTTCGGCGGTCTCTTTTTCTTTGGGATTCTTTTGAAAATGCAATGATTCCGGTAACAAAACACTGGATGAATTCATATGATATAGTATACAAAAAGAACAAGGAGATATTTTGTGGAATCCTATTGTAATAACATGAATTCTTGCAATACACGACCTATGCGGTCAGGACGCAATATAAGCTCAAACTGTAATTATGGACGAAGAACGATTCAGGATTCGAATCACCGTCATATGGAAGTGGAGTGTGTGTGCAGGATGACACCGGGTAAGAATTGTCATAAGGAAGATTCGATGATGCAGTTGGGAAATGCATTTCCGCCGGTTATGGCATATGTTCCATGGCAACAGTGGGGCGAAATGTACGATACAGAATGTGCATTGAAACAGGGAACGATATTCAAGGATTTAAACTATGTATTTTGTGGGGTGAGGTGCTGATATGGAAAATATGTGTAAGGAAGATTTGTTTAAATTTATCCAAAACACGAATTTTGCCTTGATTGAAATGGCATTATATCTGGATACACACCCTGAGTGTCCATGTGGTTTGGAGACTTATCATGATTATCATCATAGCATAAAAAGGGCTATCGACATATATGAGAAAAAATATGGACCGTTGACCATATATGGTGTGAATTGTAAAGATAACTGGGATTGGGTAGATGAGCCATGGCCATGGCAGAAAGGATGTGATTGCTAATGTGGACTTATATTAAAATGTTGGAATATCCGGTTAATATTAAAACAACAGATGCAAAGCTTGCAATGGCGATCATGAGTCAGCTTGGCGGACCGGATGGTGAAAAAGGTGCAGCTACAAGATATTTATCACAACGGTATGCAATGCCGGATAAACGGGTGATCGGAATGCTTACGGATATTGGCACCG
>HF987794.1 GCA_000431135.1 Clostridium sp. CAG:590 | reverse complement strand
CCGTGAAAACTTACGCTGTGCAAGAGTGTAATGTTGGTAAATTGTGGCGATATAATTCATCGTTGATAAGATCTAGATTAAAGTTTTTATTGTTTATGTAGGTTGCGATAATGATATCACGCGTGTCTTTTGCGTATAAATCACGTTGACCATAGACCTCTAAGATTCTTCTTGTGGATTTACGATCCATGTTTGCAGCAATGCAAAGAATAAGCAGAATATCGCGGGATGGATTTTTTTTGGTGCCGCTTAGAATATCGTATATATAAGATTTAGAGATTAGTCCCTTACTATTGCGGACTATGGTAGCAATGGATAGATGGTGTTTTGCAATATATTCTGAAAAAATAAATACATTCATTTCAGTATGTCCATATTGCTGAATGTATTGGTCTAATTCTGTTTGATCGAGTTTATTTAAAATATTTAGTAATTCTGTTGTTGATTTTTCCGACATAATGTTCTCCTTTGATTGGTAACTGTATTGTAAATAACATAAGAGGTATAATTTGACTTCTCCTAATGAGGTTTGAAAGAAATAAAATATTTGCTATAATGAATTATAGTATATTAGGGAAGGGGTTACAAGACAAGTTACGATGACGATAGAAGAAAGATATAAATTATCCTGTTATGAGGAATTAATGCAATTAGATGATATAAAATCAATATGGTTGGTTCGGCATAATGAGACAGGAATTCTTTATGTAAAGAAAAAGATGCAATTGTATAATAAAGAGGTATATTTTCAATTACAGAATAGCTGTATACCTAATATACCGGGGATAATATTATGCGTGGAGGAGGAAGACGGTTTAACAGTAATAGAGGAATATATTCATGGTATTTCATTAGAAAAAGCATTGGAGAGAGATGGTACTTTTTCTGAAATACAGACAGCGCGGATTATGTATCAACTGTGTGATACAATTCATATATTGCATAAAAGTGATCCACCTATTATTCATCGGGATATCAAACCTTCTAATATTATGGTAAGCAATGATGGAGTTGTAAAACTAATTGATTTTAATGCGGCAAGAGAGTTTAGCTATGGTCAAAATGAAGATACAAGGCTTATGGGAACAAGAAAATTTGCAGCTCCTGAACAATATGGATTTGGACAGTCAGATCAAAGAACGGACATATATGCACTAGGTGTTACGATGTATTATCTGATAACAAAGGATTTCCCAGAGAGTCAAATATATGATGGAAAATTATTACCTGTTATTCAAAAATGCGTAAATATAGATAAGCAACGACGCTATCAGAACGTGGACGAATTTGAAAAAGATTTGTTGAAGTTTCTTGCAGCAAAGGATCAGGGATGGCGGCAAGATGTTAATAAAAGACATATGACTGATCGGAGACATACGAACTTGTTTACACGAAGTTTGTATTCATACAATGAAAAATTTCCGGTTGGTTTTCGCTCCGGGGTGCTGTGGAAAATGTTAGTTGCTTTTTATGGATATTGGGGTAGCTTGTGGATTGCAATAACAATGTCTGCAACTAATTCGGATGGGATTGCATTAACGGGGTATCCTCTTTGGTTAAATCGAATTGCGATGGTCGTAATTTTGATTGGTACTATATTGTTTTTGGGAAATTATCGCGGTATTCGATATCAGTTACCGTTAATGAGTGGAAATAAGAAATTACACTGGATATTTACGGTTGTCTACTTGCTTATATTTTATTTTCTTGTTGTATTGTTTATTATGTTTATGGGAGCGGATGGATAGAAGAAGCCATATTCAAAAGCGTTATGCTTTTGGATATGGTTTTTTGATGGTGCGCTCTAATAGATAATCGACACTTGTTTCGTAATAGTCAGCCGTTTTTAAGAGTATTTCTGCTGAAATAGATTAAAATAATTAAAGTTTCCGCTATAAAGCGGACGAAGAAACAATACTTCTTTTTGTAAAATATGGAAGAGGTTCTGAAAATTATCACAAAATCTGAGGAAAAGCGGAGGCACAAGAAAATGGAACAGGAAACAACAGAAAACAAGCAGGTGGAGACAAAGATCTGCAAGTATTGTCAGTCGGAGATTCCGAAAAAGGCAAAAGTATGTCCAAATTGTAGAAAGAAACAGGGAGGCAAAGCAAAATGGATTGTTATTGCAGTTCTGGTAATTGCAGTCATTGGAACTGCGCTTGGTGGAAATGATGCAGAAGACGCAACTAAGACCGGAGAAGTTACTGCGAAGACAGAACATAAGGGCGGTGACACGGATTCAAAAGAAGAAACAACAGAGGCTGCAAGTGAAGAAGTAGATAATACTTTTAAGGTGGGGGATGTAGTGGAAACATCTGATTTGAAGATAACATACATTTCTGCCGAGGAGTATCAGTCAGACAGTCAGGTGATACAACCAAAGGACGGTTATGTGTATTATCGAATGGAATTTGAATTTGAGAATATTGGTAATGTTGATCAAACGGTTTCTAGTATGGCGTCATGGGATTGTTATGCGGATGGATATGCGATGGATGCACAGTATTTTGGGGATGATGCAATTGATGCGACGATGTCGCCGGGTAAGAAGGCAGCGGGCGCTGTCTATTATGAAGTTCCGGAAGATGCAAAGGAAATTACATTGGAATATGAGACAAATTTCTTGTCGCAGAATAAAATTGTGTTTATAGTTAAATAGAATTGGTGTGAAATGTAATAAATGGGGCATAATGTGTGAATGGGATCCTCCTGCAGTTTGTGGCAGGGGGATCTCTTGTATTTATATCGGAAATCGCAGCCGGAGACAGTTTCTGTCGGTTGCCAGCAGAAAAGAAAACGATTATAATGTGAAGGAAGAGGATTCTTAGATGATGGAGTTGTGATAGCATGATTCAGATTAAAATGCCGGCAAATGCAAACAGGATAATTAAACGATTACAAAAAGAAGGTTATGAGGCTTACATTGTGGGTGGCTGTGTGAGAGATGCCATTTTGAACAAAGAGCCGGATGATTGGGATATTACCACTTCTGCCAGACCGGAGCAGGTAAAGGCGTTGTTCCGGAAGACCTTTGATACCGGGATTCAACATGGAACGATCACGGTAATGATGCCAAATGCAGAGAGTGGAAAGTTGGAAGGATATGAAGTTACCACCTATCGGGTGGATGGAAAATACGAGGATCACAGAAGACCGACATCGGTAACATTTACTGCCAGTTTGTTAGAGGATATGAAACGAAGGGATTTTACGATCAATGCCATGGCATATAATGAGGAAGAGGGCATTGTAGATCATTTTGACGGAATGGGAGATCTGGAACGGCATGTGATCCGTTGCGTGGGAAAGGCGCAGGAACGTTTCGATGAAGATGCACTTCGTATTCTGCGGGCGGTGCGGTTTGCGGCACAATTGGATTTTGCGATCGAGGAGCAGACACGTCTGGCGATTGAACGACAGGCGGAATTGTTAAATGATATCAGTGCAGAACGTATTCAGGTGGAGCTTACCAAGTTGTTATTGTCCAAACATCCGGAGAGGCTGCAGACGGCATATGAATTGGGCGTGACGGCAGTTGTGCTGCCGGAATTTGACCGCATGATGCAGACAGAGCAGAATAATATACATCATATGTATTCGGTGGGAGAACATACACTTCGGGTTATAGAACAGGTTCCTGCACAAAAGGCGCTCCGCTGGGCGGCGCTGTTGCATGATGTTGCGAAGCCGGTTACGAAAACAACGGACGAAAAAGGAGATCATTTTTACGGACATAATGAAGCCGGTGTGGAGCTTGCACGGCAAATTTTAACGCGGTTAAAATTCGACAATGCAACGATTGACCGTGTGAAACGTCTGGTGTACTGGCATGATTATGCAATGGGTGCGTCGATCAAACTTCGCACATTTCGACGGGGACTTAGTAAGATGGGTGCAGATCTGTTTGAGGATTATATCTGTTTGAAACGGGCGGATATTTTAGGGCAGAGCACTTACATGCGGCAGGAAAAATTAGACAGGCTTGATGTTTTGAGGGATTATTATACACAGATCATTGAGGAGAACCAGTGTCTGTCGTTAAAAGATCTTGCGGTTACCGGAAAGGATCTGATCACGGAACTTGGAATGCAGCCGGGAAAAGAGATTGGAACAACTTTGCATACATTACTCGACCGGGTGTTGGATGATCCGTCTTTAAATGAACGGAATGTGCTGTTGGATATGGCAAGACAATTATAAAGTTTTCAAAATAAGTGATAATTTAGGCAACCCCTTCATAAGATGAAAGAGGACACATGATTGGAGGGGTTGTTTTTATGTCTGAAAAACTTGCAGAGGTATTTGAACAGTATGACATAGAGATTTTGTCGGCAAAAAAGGGACGGGGTGCAACGATTCTGACCACAACAGAAGGTATGCGGATTTTGGAACCGTTTCGTGGCAGTGTGACGAGGCTGGAACAGGAGTATGTGTTAAAAGAATTGTTTTTCAAGGCGGCTTCCGATAATCTGGACCGGATCATTCCCAATAAAGATGGGCAGCTTCTTACCTGTGATAAATATCGTCAGCCCTATGTGTTGAAATATTATTTTACAGGAAATGAATGTGATATGCATAATCTGGATGATGTTCTGCATGCAGTTGAAGCACTGGCTCATTTTCATGTTGTGGGGCAGGGGATTGCGGAACAGTTTTCGGTGGAATGGGATCTGTGCAGACAGAAGAAGGAGCTCAAAAGGATTGAAGAAATCCGGAAAGCAATTGCAAACGGAGAAGAATTAGAGCGAATCACATACATATATGAAATCAGCGAAAAGGCATTGGAAACGGCATTAAAACAGGGAGAAGAGAACACATGTGAAGACGAACCGGGCTGTGGGGATTGGCCGGTGCATGTAAATGTTTCCACAAATGAGGAGACGGATTCCAATATGCAGTATATCCGGATAAAGGATACGTTTGAGAGGCATAATCGCGAGATAAAAAAGATACAAAAATATATTTCGGGAGTAAAACGGAAAAATGAGTTTGAAAAGACATTTCAGAATATTGTAAACTGTTATGTTCAAAAAGGCATGGAATGTGTCGGTATGTTGGAACAAATGGTGACAGCAAAAGATGATATATCGTTGTATTCCGTGTGGAAACATCATTATGGAATCTGCCATGGCAGCTATAACCATCATAATGTGATCCTGGATGGACAGGATGCTGCAATTGTGCATTTTGAGCGGTTTTCAAAAGGAAATCAACTGGAGGATCTGTATCAGTTTGCCCGAAAGGCAATGGAAAAAAACGAGTTTGATTTTGTATTATTAGAGGATATCTTTCGCGCATATAACAGGGTGATCAGGCTCTCGGATGAGGATTACTATTATCTATATATATTATTTGCATATCCGGAGAAATTCTGGAAGATTGCCAATAGTTATTACAATTCCAATAAGGCATTTCTATCGCCGAAATATATGGAAAAGTTAAATACGGTGATCTTGCAGGAACAGGAAAAGCAGGATATGCTTGAAAAATATAGGGGTTTCCATTCCCTTTGAAATCCATTATAATAATGGGAGTGTTAATAAAATGAGAACATATATATAATTAGTATGTTTGTATAGAAGATAAAGTTGGAGAAATTGTATGAAGGTACGGAAGATGTGGCAATTTCATATGTTGTATCGGTGTCTGATATGTGTTTTTTTACTTGGTATGCAGGCATTTTTTGTGACGGGCTGTTCAAAGAAAGTGGAGGCACCGGTCTATAATGAGGATGTGGAACCGGCGGACGATGTTTCCATGTTAGCGGTTGTTTGCAATGTTGATGATGTAAATGAGAAGATTAAGGTACGGCAGATTGGGCAGGATGCGGAAAAGGAACTTGTATATACCGGTGGGACGGATGTCCGCGATTCCCATGATGATCTGATGCCGATGTCGCAGGTGGAATTGGGAAGTGTAGTTGATATTGTTTATGATGCGAACAGAGACAAGTTGGAATCGCTGCATATGACGAGTGATACCAATATTACAAAGTTAGAAAGTGTAGACGGGGCGGTTATTGATCCGGTGAATAATACGATACGGGTGGACAATAAGACATATCAAATGAGTGATTCTGTTTGTGCATTTTCCGAGAATACAGAGATTGGTCTGGATGAGATCTGTTCGGAGGATCAGATTGCGCTGTGGCTTTACAATAACGTGGTGTATTCGGTATATGTTGAATTGGGACATGGTTATGTCCGTTTATCCGACTATGCTTCTTATATTGGCGGAATGGTGGAGATAGGATATGATGTCATTGTTCCCGTGACAGAGGACATGCTTCTTACTGTACGGGAAGGGACGTATACGTTGCGGATTGCAAAAGGGGATGATGCCGGTACGAAAGAGGTGACGGTTGTTAAGAATCAGGAAACCGATCTGTCCCTTGCGGATATTGCGATTGAACCGAAACAAATGGGTTCGGTATTATTTAAAGTCACACCATCGGATGCAGCCGTTTATATTGACAGCCGCCGGGTGAATACAGAGGGTGCGGTTGATATTACATTTGGCAAGCACAGGATTAATATTATAGCTGAGGGCTATCAGAGTTACAGTGCATCATTTAATGTGAATTATGCCTATAAAGTAAAAGAATATACGTTGCAGAAAGAGGATGAGACAACGGAGTCCGCTTCTTCAACAACGACAGCGAAAAATGCAGGCGAATCAACAACGGCAACAAGTGAGGCAACTACGCAGACATCCACTACTGATAATTCGGATGTAAAAGATGTGACAACATCGGAGGGAACGAAAACCAAAAATAAGGTTACGGTTTCTGCACCGGTTGGAGCCAGTGTGTATTTTGATGGACAATATTTAGGAATTGCACCGATTTCCTTTACAAAAGTAACGGGAAGTCATATAATTACATTGAGTCAGACGGGCTATCTGTCAAAGAGTTATACCGTGAATTTTACAGATGATGGTAAGGACAGTCCGTTGAAATATGATGAATTGATTTCCATTTCCAGTTTGATAGAATAAATGGAATCATTACATAAATGCAAGGACATGAAAGGAGTTATCGAATGGATTACAAGAAGATTTACGAGGAGTGGCTTAGCAATCCGTATTTTGATGCAGATACAAAGAAAGAGTTAGAGTCTATTCGCAATGATGACAATGAGATTAAGGAAAGATTCTATGCGGATCTGGAGTTTGGTACAGCAGGACTTCGAGGTATTATTGGAGCCGGAATTAACCGGATGAACATTTATGTAGTAAGAAGAGCAACACAGGGATTAGCAAATTATATTAAGAAACAGGGTGGAGAGAACAAGGGAGTTGCAATCGCATATGATTCCCGTAGAATGTCACCGGAATTTTCAGAAGAAGCTGCATTATGTCTGGCAGCAAATGGAATCAAGGCATATCGTTTTGAGTCTTTAAGACCGACACCGGAATTGTCATATGCGGTTCGCCATTTGGGATGTATTGCCGGAATCAATGTAACGGCAAGTCATAACCCACCGGAGTATAACGGATACAAGGTATACTGGGAGGACGGTGCACAGATTACACCTCCACATGATACCGGAATTATGGATGAGGTAAAGGCGATTACCGATTTGTCTACCTGCAAGACAATGGATAAGGAAGAAGCGGTCAAAGCAGGTCTTTTTGTAACGATTGGAAAAGAAGTAGATGATGATTATATCGCAGAACTTAAGAAACTGGTTATTCATCAGGATTGTATCGACCAATATGGAAAAGATATTAAGATCGTATATACTCCACTTCATGGAACCGGTAATATTCCTGCAAGAAGAGTATTAAAAGAGATCGGATTTGAGAATGTTTATGTTGTACCGGAGCAGGAGCTGCCGGATGGAGAATTCCCGACAGTCAGTTATCCGAACCCGGAGGCTGCAGAAGCATTTGAACTTGCTTTGAAGCTTGCAAAGGAAAAGGATGCAGATCTTGTACTTGCAACCGATCCGGATGCAGACCGTTTAGGAGTGTATGTGAAAGATACAAGATCCGGAGAGTATATTACTTTAACCGGTAACATGTCAGGATGCCTTCTTGCTGAATATGAGATTAGTCAGAAATTAGCAACAGAGGGTTCGCTTCCTGCGGATGGTGCTTTGATCAAGACAATTGTTACTTCTAACCTTGCGGATGAGATTGCAAAGGGCTACAACATTCAGTTGATTGAAGTATTAACCGGATTCAAATATATCGGACAGCAGATCCTTAATTTTGAGACAACCGGTAAGGGAACATATTTGTTTGGATTTGAGGAGAGTTATGGCTGCCTGATCGGAACACATGCGAGAGATAAAGATGCTATCGTTGCTACAATGGCACTTTGCGAGGCAGCAGCATATTATAAGAGTCAGGGTAAGACCTTGTGGGATGCAATGCTTGATATGTATGAGAAGTATGGATACTGTATCGATGCAATTCAGTCCGTATCATTGAAGGGTATTGAAGGTCTTGCAAAGATTCAGGAGATCATGAATACATTAAGAGAGAATACACCTTCTAAGATTGGAAAATATGATGTATTATCTGCAAGAGATTACAAAGCAGATACGATTACCAATCTTGCAACAGGAGAGGTAACATCTACCGGACTTCCGAATTCAAATGTTCTTTATTATGACATGAGTGATTCTGCATGGTTGTGTGTAAGACCATCCGGAACAGAACCAAAAGTAAAATTCTACTATGGTGTAAAGGGAACTTCATTGGAGGATGCACAGAATCTTTCAAAAGAACTTGGAGAAGAAGTACTTGCCATGATTCACAAAATGCTTTAATCTCCTTTGCACAGCGTAAGCGGGACGGACGATGTGTGAGGGCACAT
>HF987793.1 GCA_000431135.1 Clostridium sp. CAG:590 | reverse complement strand
CTTTCGCATGTGCCTCACACATCACTGTGCAAGGGTATTAGTTGTAGGGTTGCGTTGAGATTGGAGTTGTATCTCCTAATTTGTAGCTGACGATTTGTTCATTATTTGACAGATAGAGATAATCTCCAATATATATTCCCCGTACGGAATCATAATCGTATTCATTTTTCTGATTCAGACGATATCGTGCTGTTTCCACAAATCCCTTCTTACTGTCATAAGTGTAGGTGGCAAAATAGTAACCATATTGATCTGTTGAGGAATCGTAAGTGGTGTATACGAATCCGAAAATATTATCATCTGTGTTGATCATAATTGCTTTGTGGTCATACAGTGCCGGACTGAATTCAGAATTTTCAATGACATATTTGTTTCGTTCTGTTACATTTTCCGGATCACTGATATCAAACATTGATAATTTAATACCGGAAGAAACCTGAGTGGAAGGATCGATATCCTGACCAATGCCTAACAATATGCCATCATCATAAGCATGAAGATAATTTGAAAATCCCGGAATCTTTAACTGCCCGACAATCGTTGGATTCTTCGGATCAGACAGATCCACAGAGTAAAGAGGATCTGTATTGCGGTATGTCACAAAATATCCCATGTCACCCAGGAATCTGGCAGAATAGATCTGCTCTCCCGGAGCAATGCCGGTCAGTTTGCTGACAAGATTCATGTCGCTATCTAGTATATAGAGGGCATTTACATCTTCGGTTACGGTATTTTCTGTGGAGGCTTTCTCGGTAGCAAGGTCCCGAAAAAGAGAAATATTATCTGCCGGGATGGTTGCGACCATACGCAGGTAACCATCCTTTTCGCTTAAAGCAAAACTATCGTAAAAATATCCTGCCACGGTTGCACTGTTGCCTACTGTTAAAGTACCGTTTTTGTAAGCGATACGGCTGATCTTTGTTTGTGTTACATCATTATATTGTGTACAATATAGATAGATGGCAGAATCACTTACATAAGTATCACCACTGGAGCTGGAAAAAGCCTTTGTATCTTTGAAGTCAGAATGATCATCCAAAGATAAACTTGTGACAACATATGTGGAATCCATCAAAATGTTATCCGGATAATACAGGTCATCACAGGAAATGGTCTTTCCGTTGACAGATGGAATATACTCCTCGTATTGCTTTTTGTTTTGCAGTGATGTCTCATTGAAATTACTGATCGTATATAAATAGCCATTACTGATTCGTGAACTCACATAATAACCGGATTGTGACAGATTCTGCGTGAGTTTTGGATGCTCCTTGTCTTTTAAATTGCAGATTGCAATATACGTCTGGGTACGGGCAGTGTTATCTTCAATATGTTGTTTGGTATACAGAATAAATAACTGCTCTTTTTGTAAATAAAATTCATGAAAATCAATGGTGTCATCACTTGTAATAGATAACAATTCTTTTAAGTCGGTGTTATAAAGAACATCTAATTTTCCCTGATCGGTCTGTGTGATGGTTAATCGGTATATCGAATCATAGGTCTTCTCATCATAGGAAGTCGTCATCCGATAAATGTAACTGCCATCTGTTTTGATAAGATCGCCTTCATCCACATTATCTTCCTGAATATTGGTTTTGGAATAGCTGTTTGCTGATTCTCCGGTTGCAGCGGACTGTTTGGTAGCTGTACTGGCAGAATCGGCAGAAAAATTAATCATATCGGATTCGGCAGCACTTTCTAAAACATCCGTAGTAACAGATGAAATGGAATCGTAATATTCATCATACGCTTTCTTAAGGGTATCGTAATATTCATCATAGCTGGAAGGTGTTTTCGGACTGGCCTCTGCTACAAGGGAAGTTTCCGATTCCTGCGTTTTGGTGCCAGAGGTACTGGCTTGCTCAGAATCAACACCGGTATTGTCGCTTAACGGAGACGGTTTTAAAAAATAACGTCCTCCAAGCACACACACGGCAAGGCAGGCAGCGAGGGCACAGCCTTTAAAAACGGCATGCTTGCTTGATGCAGCATTGTGTGAAGAAGATGAATCATTATTGGATGTATGGGAATTCTGTTGTGTTGTTTTATGTTCATCCAGCATTTTTTGCATATTGGCAGGAGAAATGCTGTCTGGAATTGGCAGATCACTTGTATGCTTATTGATTGAATTGATTAAATCTTGATCTTTCATGCAAAATCCTCCTTTAAATAGTTTGCCATTTTGGAAAAGGCGCGGCTTTTGGCTGATCGTATTGTGCCTTCTGTACTGTGTAATATTTTTGCGGTTTCCCGGCTGTTATATCCGGCAAAGACCATTAGTGAAATAATGGTTTTTTCTGTTTCGTTCAAATTTGAAAAGGCATTTTGTACATCAAGAGAATCGGCGTAAGGGTGATCCTCCTTTGTTAATGTCTCTTCAGAAATGTTGCAATCGGTATGTTCGCGATTGGCTGCATAAACGGCCATTTGTCGTTTGCATTTTGTTGTCAGAATCTGAAAGATCCATGCTTTGAATCGCGAAGGATGTTTTAGATTCCGGATTCCGGTAAATGCATCAAGTACCGTTTCACTGATGGCATCTTCCGCATCCTGTGCATTTCCTAACATGTAATAAGCAAAGCGGTACATATCTTTGTAATACAGTTCGTACAACTTGCAAAAGGAACTGGTATCGCCATTTTTCGCAAGAAGTACATGAGCTTTTATTTCCTCATTGTTCAATGATTTGTCACCTCCGTTTATTCGGACCTGTATGTAATAGGACCATATTTGAGTCACTCATATATATAGTGCTGATTTATATAAAAAGTGTTGCATACATTTGTAAAAAAATGCAATGGAAGTGCATACAATTTATAAATGCTGCAACACAAAAGAGATGTTGGTATTAAAATATAGATTAGTTATTCTTCAATCGGTCTAATTTGCTGATGATCATTTTTCCGCTCATGGAAGTTGTATCCGGGATACGTGTGTATAATTGTTCCAATTCGGTAGTACGTCCGTGTTGTATATAATAAGTACCTAACAGTTCGTATATTCCCGAAATGTCGGTTCCGGTTTCAATGCAATAGGTTAATATGGAAACCGCTTCTGCCGGATATTCCTCATAGATGCCTTGCGCATACAGATATAAGGAACGCATATAGCGTGTGTAATTCTGGTCGTAGTAAGAAAGTATTTCTAAATTTGCAGGACCGTATTGTTCTTTCAATTCTGTGTTGGATACGCCAATCAGATTCAGCATTGGATTCTGGGCTACATGTATAATTTCTTTCTTGTAATTCTCAATCTGGAATTGCTTTTTTTTATCATTTAAGGTAATATCAAAAGGAAAAGAATCAATCGGAGCATGGATGTAAGGCAGGTTAGAGATATCCTGCCGGCGGACACTGTTTGCAGCGGATTCACGATCCAGATAAGAACGTATGGATGGTTTATCCTTACTGCGTTCTTTGTTCGCGTTATGTTTGATGATCCATGCCCAGATGGTAATGATAAGAGGAAGTAATAGTATTCTCATAATAATCCTTTCAGAAAAGAGGTGTAAGTATGTTCAACTTTGGCAACAAGAAAAAGCAGCGTGTTATATCATCTGTTATAGCAATTGTATTGGTGTTAGTAATGGTAGTCAGTGTTATTACAACAGCTATATTTTAAGCTTTTTATATTTGTGACCGATAAAAAGATGTATGTGAAAAATGTTTGAAAGTTATTTACATGCATCTTTTTTTATGTTAATAAATTAAATAGGCTTATTAAACTATACAAAATTGAAACCTCAAAGTCAAATTCTTAGTAAATTATGACAGTATTTTATGAAAGGGTTGAAAAGATACCCGATTGTGTTAAAATGAGTGCTGGATAAGATTATATAGAATGAATATATATTAAGGAATGATTATTATGAAGAGAATAACAAAATTACGTGCAATTACATTCTTATTGATAGCGGGAACGCTTGCGGTTGCAGCAGGAACTGCAAGAGCAAAAGAATCGGACAACGATACAATATATGCCGGTGTATATCTGGATGGTGTATATGTCGGAGGTCTTACCAAAGAAGAGGCTATGGAAGAATATGACAAATATATAGATGGAATTGATGATCTCAAGATCACATTTGCAACAGATGTTGGAACCTGTTCTACAACGTTGAAAGATCTGGGTGTTTCGGTATCGGTTGAGGACGCAGTGGATAAAGCATATAACTATGGAAGACAGGGTAATATTCTAAGCCGGTACAAAGAGATCAAGGCACTGGAGGCAGAGAATGTTGTTCTTGTTCCGGAGAAAGAGTTCAACGAGGATTCTTTAAAAGAGTATTTAGAGAATGAGACAGGCGACATCACAAAAGATGCAAAGAATGCGTCTATTGATCGTGTAGATGGCGAGTTTGTTGTGTACAAAGGAGAAGTGGGAACTTCCATTGATGTAGACAAGACGGTGAAAAAGGTTGAGGATGTATTTGCAGCAGAGTGGGAACAGAAAGATATCAAGATTGATGCCGCAGTAGATGAGAAAGAGCCACAGTATACGTCTAAGGATTTTTATAGTATTGATAGTGTATTGGGGCAGGGCTCAACAGAGTACAGTCAGGGCAACACGGAACGTTGTCAGAACCTTGCAACCGGTGCGAGTAAGATCAGCGGAACGGTATTGATGCCGGGCGAGAGTTTTTCTATGTTAGATACGGTATTGCCATTTACAGAAGAGAATGGTTATGCGAATGCCGGTCAGTACGAGAAAGATGACAAAGGTTCCATAACATTAGTAGATGGTCTTGGTGGAGGAATCTGTCAGGTATCTACGACATTGTATCTGGCGGTGCTGCGTGCAGAGCTGGATGTCAATGAGAGATATCCGCACACATTTCCTGCCAGCTATGTAAAACATGGAATGGATGCCGCTATTTCGGAAAATGCCAATATGAATTTTCGTTTTACAAATAACACGGAATATCCAATCTATATTGATGGATATGCAGGCGGGGGAACCATTTCCTTTGCAATCTACGGTCATGAGACAAGACCTTCGAACCGGACGATCGAGTTTGAATCAATTGATGTAGAGACTACCGATCCGGGTGATCCGGAAGAAGAAAAAGATTCGGAATTGGAAGAAGGTACTAGAGTAACTGAGCGTGCAGCTCATACCGGATATTATGTTGAACTTTGGAAACATGTATATGTAGACGGAGAAGAGACAGAGAAATATATTGTAGACTACGGTAGAAGCAATTATCAGGCACAGAAAGCATTAGTTAAGATTGGAACTAAGAAGGTAAAGAAGAAAGACAAAGATGATTCGGATAGCAAATCGAATTCATCCGGTAAAGACAAGAAGACAACAGAAGCAACAACGGAGGCGCCGGCAACGGAAACTCCGACTACAGAAACGCCTACCGAGCCGGTGGGAAATTCAAAGAAAGAGTCAGAAGAGTAAATAAATAGGAGATAACAACATGCGAACTGGTAAATTACCAGAGCATACATTAAAACGTTCCATACTCAACCCAATTCGATATCGCAGTAAAGAGATCGGGTTCCGGGCGGCAATTGGACATGATGGGGCAGTGTTTGGCAACATGGTAACATCCATGGCCACCACTGCCTTTTGTTATACAGGAAATGAAATGTATGCAATGGATAACGCAATTAACAACATCATAGCGGCAGGGGGCAAACCGTATGGGGTATCGGTTGCCATTTTGATGCCGGAACACAGTGAAGAGGCAACACTGCGGGCAATTATGGATCGTATTGCGCGCACGGCAGAGAAGTATCAGATAGATGTTATGGCGGGGCATACGGAACTTGTGCCATCCGTAAGCTATCCAACGATTACGGTAACAGCATATGGTACGGTATTGTGGAACAATCAGCATACAAAGGTAACAGAGAATATGGATATCGTTATGACAAAATGGGTCGGTTTATACGGTGGAGCAATTCTGGCACAGTTAAAGCAGGAGGAATTAGCAACACGATATCCGCTTAGTTATGTGAAAAAGGCAGCGGGATATATGGCAGATACGTCGCTTATGCCGGAACTCTCTGTTATGGAGGCTGCAGTCGCGGAGAATCCTGATTGCATTCTGGCAGCGCATGATGTATCCAATGGTGGAATATTTGGTGCGTTATGGCAGATGTTATCTGCATGCAATTGTGGAGCAAGACTGGAAGTTCAAAAGATGCCTGTAAAACAGGAGATTATAGAAGTCAGTGAATTCTTTGACATCAATCCATATATGATGAATGGACAGGGAAGTCTGTTGTTGGTAACAAAGAATGGACAGGAGCTTCGGGATGCATTTTTGCAAGCAGGAATCATGGCAGATGTAATTGGGATGACAACGAAACAAAAAGACCGGGTCGTGATGGTTGGCGAGGAAGAACGATTTTTGGTGCCGCCAAAGGGAGACGCATTGAATGCGGTATTCTATGGTCAACCGATTCCGGTGTAGATATGAGATGAGCCAAAGGAACAGGAAGGATAATAGAATATATGAAGAATATCAGAACGAAAATATTAAAATTATTAGAGAATAATTCTAAAATGGATACAAAGGATATTGCAGTTGTGCTTGGGATGGATGAATCAGTCGTGATCAATACGATTCAGGATATGGAGCAGGAACAGATCATTTGTGGATATAATACGATCATTAACTGGGATAAGACAGATGATGAGAGAGTAACGGCTTTGATCGAAGTAAAGGTTGCCCCACAGCGTGGAGAGGGCTTTGAGAGAGTGGCAGAGAGAATCTATAATTACGAGGAAGTTACTTCGTTATATCTGATGTCCGGTGGATTCGATATGACCGTGTTCATTGAAGGCAAGACAATGAAAGAAGTGGCACAGTTTGTTGCCAGAAAGCTTGCGCCAATGGAGGGAGTGCTCAGCACATCTACGCATTTTGTGTTGAAGAAGTATAAGGAAAATGGTACGAAATTAGAGCAGGATAAGAAGGATGAGAGGCTGGTGGTTACAGCATGAGAAATCCATTATCGGACAAAGTGATTAAGATGAAACCATCCGGTATCCGTAAGTTTTTTGATATCGTAAGTGAGATGCCGGATGCAATCTCATTAGGTGTGGGTGAGCCGGATTTTGATACTCCGTGGAATATCCGGGAAGAAGGAATCTATTCGTTAGAGAAAGGAAGAACTTTCTATACATCCAATGCCGGTTTGTTGGAGCTTCGGGAAGCTATCTGTGAATATAATGAGAGACGTTTTCGGTTGATGTATGATCCGAAGAAAGAGGTCATGCTTACGGTTGGCGGCAGCGAAGGAATTGATGTGGCACTTCGTGCCATGCTGAATCCGGGGGATGAAGTGATCATTCCGGAGCCTTGCTATGTATCTTATCTTCCGTGTGTGCAGTTAGCAGATGGCGTGCCGGTAACGATCAGCTTGAAGAATGAGAACCAGTTCCGGTTGACAAAAGAAGAGTTAGAAGCAGCCATTACGGATAAGACCAAGATATTGGTAATGGCATTTCCGAACAATCCAACGGGTGCGATTATGACGAGAGAAGATCTGGAGGCGATTGCAGAGGTGATCATCAAACATGATCTGTATGTAATTTCCGACGAGATCTATGCAGAACTTACGTATAGTGGGAATCATGTCAGTATTGCATCTTTGCCGGGCATGAGAGAGAGAACGATTGTGATCGGCGGATTTTCCAAGGCATTTGCTATGACTGGCTGGAGATTAGGATATGCTATGGGACCTGCCATGATTATGGAGCAGATGATCAAGATCCATCAGTTTGCAATTATGTGTGCACCGACAACGAGCCAGTATGCAGCGATCGTTGCGATGCGGGATTGTGATAAAGATGTAGTACATATGAGAGAGGCATATGATCAGAGAAGACGATATATGCTCAATGCCTTCAAAGAGATGGGACTGCCATGCTTTGAACCGAAGGGGGCATTTTATCTGTTCCCGGATATTCGGGAGTTTGGCATTCCGTCAGAGGAATTTGCAACCAGATTGTTGAAAGCGAAGAAGTTAGCAGTTGTACCGGGAGATGCATTTGGCGATTGTGGAGAAGGCTTCCTTCGAATCTCATATGCATATTCGTTAGAGGAATTGAAGACGGCAGTGGGAAGACTGGCTGAATTTGTGGAAGAGTTGCGGGCAGAACAGTAGGTACAATGATTAGGAGGAACATATCATGATCAACATTGTGTTACATGAGCCGGAGATGCCGGCAAATACAGGAAATATCGGAAGGACATGCGTGGCAACCGGTGCAAGGCTGCATCTGATCGAGCCTTTGGGGTTCCGGATCAATGATAAGATGATCAAGAGAGCAGGAATGGATTACTGGGACAAGTTGGATGTGACCACATATGTAAGCTATGAGGATTTCTTAGAGAAGAATCCGGGCGCGAAGGTCTATATGGCGACAACGAAGTCGAAACAGACTTATACGGATGTGCATTATGAGGAAGACTGCTATATTATGTTTGGCAAGGAAAGTGCCGGAATCCCGGAAGAGATTCTGTTAGAGAATAAGGAAACCTGTGTGCGGATTCCGATGTTAGATCATATCCGTTCCCTGAATCTATCCAATTCGGTTGCAATCGTATTGTATGAAGCATTAAGACAGAATGGATTTTCTCATTTCCAGATGGAAGGACAGTTGCATCATTACGAATGGTAGAGGGGGCACACATTAGAGAAGTACGATCATAGAAGACAATGATCAGGAGACATTGGAGAAGACAATGAGCGAGAGAATATTAGTGGTAGACGATGAGAAAGAGATTGCTGATCTGGTCGAGGTATATCTACAGAATGATAACTACGAAGTGACGAAGTTCTATAGTGGAGAGGAAGCATTGGAAAGTGCACTTTTGAATCCGCCGGATCTTGCGGTATTAGATGTGATGCTGCCGGATATGGATGGATTTGAGATCTGTAAACGGATCCGGGAGCAGCATTATTTTCCAATCATTATGCTGACTGCAAAAGTAGAGGACATGGATAAGATCATGGGGCTTACTCTTGGTGCAGATGATTATATTACGAAACCATTTAACCCGTTAGAGCTGGTAGCAAGAGTGAAGACACAGTTACGGCGGTATAAGCGGTATAATGGAGCGGAAGAGGTAGAAGATAGTATTGACATCCGATCCTTACATATCTCAAAGAGCAGTCATAGCTGTACATTGAATGGAGAATTACTGAACCTGACGCCGATGGAATTTGATATTCTCTGGTATCTGTGTGAAAGACGTGGTAATGTGGTGTCTTCGGAAGAATTATTTGAGCAGGTGTGGGGTGAGAAATTCTTAGATCAGAATAATACCGTGATGGCACATATTGCAAGACTTCGGGAGAAGATGAAGGAACCGGCGAGAAAACCACGATACGTAAAGACAGTCTGGGGGGTTGGATATACTATTGAAGCATAAGAAAAAACGACATTTTGGACAAGGCAGACTAACTACACGATTGATGTGGGGCTATATATTGGCTTTGATCGTGTATGGTGTGATATTGGTTGCAGTGATCTATGTGTCTTATATGATATTGCAATCCAGAATCTGGTATCCGACCGATACATTGTGGCCATTGCTCAATCTGATCGATGAGTATACCTATGCATTTGTAGGAATCCTGTTCGCAGTAGGGTGGGCGGTTATTACAAGAAGATTTTTCAAGCGTGCACTTGGCTACTTGGATGAAGTAGTAGAGGCATCGGAACAGCTTGCCATGCTACCGGAAGATACGATCTGGTTATCACCGGCACTGAAGGATGTACAGATACAGTTAAATGCGACAAGAGAACAGGCATTGCACAATGCCAGAGCGGCGAAAGAAGCAGAACAACGGAAGAATGATCTGATCGTATATTTAGCACATGATCTGAAGACGCCGCTAACCAGTGTGATCGGTTACCTGACTTTATTACAGGATGAACCGCAATTGTCTACGGAACTTCGGGCAAGATATACCGGAATTGCACTTACAAAGGCAGAACGGTTAGAAGATCTGATCAATGAATTCTTTGATATTACGAGATTCAACCTGACGGCGATTGAGTTAGACAAAGAGAGGATCAATCTAAGCCTTATGCTAGAACAGATCATGAGTGAATTTCTTCCGGTTTTACAGGAGAAAGGGCTCACCTGGCAGTCGGAGATTACGCCGGATGTAGAATTTGTCTGTGATCCGGATAAGATGGAGCGGGTATTTGATAATCTGATCCGGAATGCGGTGAATTACAGTTATGCCAATACACCAATCTGTTTGAAGCTTTGCACAGAGGATGAAAGTATTGTAATACAGGTATCGAACCACGGTAAGACGATATCACCAGAGAAGTTATCCCGTATCTTTGAACAGTTCTTCCGGTTGGACTCTGCACGATCTTCGACAAGTGGTGGTGCAGGATTGGGACTTGCTATCTCGAAGGAGATTGTGGAATTGCATGGAGGAACGATCACAGCAGAGAGTGCAGAGGAAAGTATTACATTTACCGTGAAATTTCCATGCGAAAGTCAACAGGAGCAATACCAGTAACAAAATGTCAATAGTTTTTAATCACTTTTTT
>HF987792.1 GCA_000431135.1 Clostridium sp. CAG:590 | reverse complement strand
TTTGCATGTGCCCTCACACATCTCGCAATCCTCACGCTGTGCAAGGGAGTAAATGTTCTATAGGCGGAATTTTACCTGAATCGGTTCCTTCAGGTGTTGTCCTCCGCGGGACTTCACTCTAGTTGTTATGTTCAGATAGTAATCGGTATCTTTGGCATAAGCCTCTAATGGTTCTACTTCAATCTCCATATCGGCATCATTATAATTAAATTTGGTTGCCATCTTCATACCGGTTTCACTTTCTACATATAAGTTGTCCGAAGTGATCGTGGAAGGATCTAAGGCGGTCCTAAAACCGCCTTTCCAAACGAATTTGCCTGTCTTAAAACTCAGGTTCTGTTTTACACGGCTCTCATATCCTTTTGGTACATCTTCAATTTCTATATAATCGCGTGCCATCTTATATACCTCCTGTCAGAGCTGTTTGCTTCTACATTCAATAAATATTGTAACATACAAACCTTACAAAATCCATTAGGATTACAAATCCTGTCAGAATAGGTATTACATCTCGTAGCCAACCAGAAATGCTTTCTGGTTAATATCAATTGTCTTAGGCGGAACGGTCTTTGCGATAACATCTAACCAGTCTTCCTTTGAAAAATCCATATGCTGTGCAGCAACACCTAATACAATGTTGTTAAATACTCTGGAATTGCCTAATTTCAAAGCTTCAGCGGCAGCATCAACAGAATATACTTTGTAAGTCTTAGACAGATCTTCAATGATATTCTCCGGATACTGTGCAGCACCGGTTACTACTGTAATCGGGTCGATTCTCTGGTCGTTGATAACCAATGCACCACCCGGTTTTAAGAAGTGTGCATAACGCAGAGCCTCTAAACGTTCAAATGCGATCAAAACGTCAGCCTGACCTTCTTCTACGATCGGTTCGGCAACTTTTTCACCGTAACGTACAAATGTAACAACGGAACCACCACGTTGAGCCATTCCGTGAACTTCTGATAATTTTACATCATATCCGGCAGTTAAAATGATTCCACCAAGAATACGGCTTGTAAGAAGCGTACCCTGACCACCAACGCCGACGATCATAATATTCTTTGTTTCAGCCATTATTTTGCCACCTCCTCAATTGCATCAAACGGGCAGAGATTCTTACACAATCCGCAACCGTTACACATTGTTGCATCAATAGAAATGGTTCCGTCTTCATTCTTTGTAAGGGCAGGGCAACCAGGCTTTAAGCACATGCCGCACTTCTTACATTTCTCAGGAACAGGAACGCATTTATTCGGGAAGTGGACTTCCTTCAGCAATGCACATGGAGATTTGGTAATGATAACGGATACCGCATCTCTTGCAACTTCTTCTTTGATGACTTTCTCTAATTCTTTGATGTCGAATGCATTTACCTCTGTTACATGTTCGATTCCCATAGATTTGCAAAGGTGATAAATATTGATTGCAGGAACAACCTTGCCCTGTAATGTCTTACCGGTTGCAGCATGATCCTGATGTCCGGTCATACCTGTGGTGGAGTTATCTAAGATGATAACCGTTCCGGTTCCCTGATTGTATACCATATTCATTAAAGAATTCACACCGGTATGCATAAATGTGGAATCGCCGATAACAGCAACCCAGTTCTTAATATATTCTTTGCCTTTTGCCATTTCCATACCATGTAAAGAAGAAATGGAAGCACCCATACAGATTGTAGTATCCACAACACTTAACGGAGCAACGGCACCTAATGTGTAACATCCGATATCTCCGGCTGCATGAATCTTTAACTTGTTAAGAACCGTATAAACACTTCTGTGCGGACAGCCCGGGCAGAGAAGCGGTGGTCTTGCAGGAACTTCGGCTGGTGTGTTGATTGAAAGGTTTTCTTTTAATACAACTTTACGGATCATGTTGGCACTGTATTCACCCTGTACGGTAAATGCTTCTTTACCAATACAGTCAATGCCCCAGGCACGAACCTGTTCCTCGATTACCGGTTCTAACTCTTCGAAAATATATAATGTATCTACCTTAGAGGCAAATTCTTCGATCAATTTCTTTGGAAGTGGATGTACCATACCAAGTTTCAATACGGAAGCATTTGGACATGCCTCTTTTACATAGGTGTAAGGAATTCCACTTGTAATAAATCCGATCTTTGTATCGTTCATTTCGACACGGTTCAAAGGCACATCTTTGGAGAAGCCTTCTTTGGCAACAACGAAGGTGTTGGCAGCCTCTGCCATGTCTTTCAAACGCTGTTCCACGAATACGTGGCGCTTGATCGCATTACCCGGCATCATAACATTCTTGGCAATGTTACGCTCGTACACTTTATCTTCCGGTACAACACGGTCTTCCAATGCAACAACGCCCTGTGAATGTGCAAGTCTTGTTGTGGTACGGAGTACCATTGGTGTATCAAACTGCTCGCTTAGATCAAATGCAAGCTTCATGAAATCTTTGGCTTCCTGTGAATCAGATGGCTCTAATACAGGAACCTGGGCAGCACGGCAGATCTGACGGGTATCCTGCTCATTCTGTGAACTGTACATTCCCGGATCGTCTGCGACAACAGCGACTAAACCGCCGTTTGCTCCGATATAAGCTGCGGTATACATTGGATCGGCAGCTACGTTAAAACCTACGTGTTTCATGGAAGCCATTGCACGAACTCCGCTGATGGATGCACCGACTGCAACCTCCATGGCAACCTTCTCATTGGGAGCCCATTCGCAATATACTTCCGGGTATTTTACTAAATTTTCACTAATCTCGGTACTTGGTGTTCCCGGGTAAGCAGATGATACCTTAACACCTGCTTCATATGCACCGCGGGCAATTGCTTCATTACCGAGCATAACTTTTTTCTCTGACATGAGAGTCCTCCTTTTGTAACATCAATTAGAATCTATTATAGCCGAAATGAGAGAATTTGTCATTAAAAAACTTTATATTCCCTTGCACAGCGTAAGGGAGA
>HF987791.1:16636-18158 GCA_000431135.1 Clostridium sp. CAG:590 | reverse complement strand
CATCGTAACTAATATGCATCCCCGCCATTTATTGTTATTGTTCTTTTCGTTTTTTCTTTGCATCAAAACATCGGAGCATACCAGAATAGCACCACCGCACAAGAAGCCACCGGCAATATGCAGTAATACATTGCATCCTTTTTGCTGGACCATCTCAATTGCAGGCTCTAAAAGCGACCAATAAGATGCCGCAATCATAACACCTGCCGCAAATCCCATCATCAGATCCAATATCTTCTGATTCATGGACTTAAAAAAGAACACAAATGCTGCACCGGCTGCTGTCACACAATAAGTAAAAAGTGTGGCAAGTAATCCCTGCCACACCGGATGAATCTGTACAAACCAACCCATACTCTTACCCCTTTACCATACATCTCATATCTTCTCATTATATAATATATATCAAGGGGCTATAATGTTACTATTATTACCTTCTTTTACTATGTATGATACAGGCAACAATTCCATATACGACAACAACCGTCAGCAAAACCATAAACACAATTGTCTCTATCATAAGCAACTTCCCATTCTGCTGCCACGACGCAATTGTCATTGCTAATGTAAATACTCCAAATTCCAATTCCATCCAGGTAATCATAGAAGACACATCACGATAGACCAGCACTTCCCGTCCCGGCTCTATCTTGCAAGGGGTATTCCACGCTTCCGGTGACATCAGATGTAGCACCATGCTCATAACACCATTAGAAAATAACATGATCAGCGGCAGCATTAATAACACTCCCGGCGATCCATATCCATCTATGTTGCCCGCACCATCAAAATGCGTGGCAATCTCATCCGGTAAGATTGCCATTCCAACAATTGCAATAATGATCGATGCAACAAGACATACATAGGATAAAACCTCTATCACACAATGCTTCTTTGTAATATAAGACTTCGCCATATCTTCATCCTCCTAGTTTACATAATACATATATATCTTTATACAAAACAGTCTTAACCTATACGCAGACCTGACTCTTTGCATAGGCTACACCTTTTATGAAATATCCAATTCCGGCGGAACATCGATCTCTTCGGACACATATTTTCCATCTTTCTTCCGCTGTCGCACACACTCCGAAAGCAGATACTCAATCTGCCCATTCACAGAGCGGAAATCATCTTCTGCCCATGCGGCAATATCGGCATATAACTTCTCCGACAACCGAAGTGGAATCTGCTTCTTCGCTGCCATTAATAAAGACTTCCTGAATTCACGATTGGCTGTGCATCATGGTTGCCGCACAAAACTACTAACAGATTTGATACCATAGCAGCCTTACGTTCTTCATCTAACTCTACTACCTGCTTCTCACTTAACTGTTCTAATGCCATCTCCACCATACCGACCGCACCATCTACGATCATCTTACGTGCATCAATAATAGCTGATGCCTGCTGACGCTGTAACATAACGGATGCAATCTCCGGAGCATATGCAAGATAGGTAATCCGTGCCTCGACAATCTCAAGACCAGCTTCATTTACCTTGCTCTGAATCTCTTCC
>HF987791.1:0-16593 GCA_000431135.1 Clostridium sp. CAG:590 | reverse complement strand
GCTGAACCACGCAGGCTTCCTTCATCTGCCTGACCATCCCCTGTTGTATCTACATTGGCCGCCACATCATATGGATAAATGCGGACAATGTTACGAAGGGCACTGTCACACTGCAAAGACAGATATTCCTTATAATTATCTACATTAAAGACTGCCTTCGCTGTATCGGTCACTTTCCAGATAACCGCAATTCCGATCTCAACCGGATTACCAAGACAATCGTTGATCTTCTGTCTTCCGTTATTGAGTGTCATTGCTTTCAGCGAAATCTTCTTGCCAATCCCTTCAATCGAAACGGATGCTCCATCCGCAGAAATATTAACGGATGCTCCACTATTCGAAAGGGCATCTCCACTCTGGGCTAACTTCGTTGCTGCTGCCGGATTCACTGCCGTACAGAACGGATTCACAAAGTAAAATCCTGCCTCCCGGATCGTGCCCACATAATTACCAAACAACGTAAGTACCAACGCTTCCTGTGGCTTCAACACCTTAAGTCCAAGGAAAGGAATCCAGCCAATTGCAGCATAGACGATACATAATACCATCAATACTAACACGGGTGTGATATGCACTCTGTCATAGCTGATTGCCGTAATGATAATTCCCGCAATCGCAATCGCATATAACGCCAGACAACCAAGCAACATTGCCATACCATTCTTTTTCCCTGTATAAATCTTCTCTTCCATTTCAAAAACCTCCTTCACCAAATGCATCGCAACGCATTTCTATTTGATATCATCATGATATCACTTTATATTAAAATGTCAATATGTTTTTAAAACAAATCACCGTTCGCAACTCTTTTATGCCCGTAAAGTAAAATAATCCGGAACAGAATCTTATACTCTATTCCGGATCTTCCGTCTACATTACATCACTTATATGTTAAATTATAAATAAACCTTGATATCCTGCCATACTGCAATCAGTTTATCTAATGAATATGCCGCATTTGCCGGACTTGTCGAAGGCAGTTCCGTCATCGGCAGATCACACGTCTTTGCCTGATACCGGCGATATAATTTTCCTGCTAATTTACCATTCGTAAAAATATGGCTTATATTGGACTGCGTAATAATCGTACGGATATCCGCAGGTGTTACGTTGCGTATGCTGCTGTCACTAGAACCTTCAATATCACATTCCTCAATCACATCATACACTGCAATATGGTGTAAATGCAGCCACCCCTTCTTCTCTTCTATCGTCTGGGGAACTTCTGTCCCTGCCAGTGCCGCTAACACCTTCCAGAAACGGTTCTGCGGATGTCCATAATAAAATGCCTGCTCTCTCGACTTCACCGACGGGAAACTCCCTAATATTAATATACAGGATTCTTTATCATAAACCGGTCCAAATCCATGTTCTACATGCTGTAACATATTCTTCTCCTTTATGATCACAAACAAGTGGCTTCATAAATAAAAGAGACTGATAATTCCTTACCAATCTCTTTGTCCTATTATTTTGTGTTATATTTATCATATCCGCGAAGTCTTGCCATGGCCCTGGCAAGTGATGCACGGGATACATGGTACTCCATGATACTCTGTTTCTGCTGCAACTGTTCCTGTGCACGTTCTTTCGCTTCCTGTGCACGGAATGCATCGATCTCTTCCGGCTTCTCAGCTGAGAACACAAACAACTCTACGGTATTATCCTTTACTTTCAGCAAACCATCCGACGTAATTGCTACATGATTCTCACCATCCGGTGTACGAAAATGAATCTCTCCGATATTGGTACTTGTTGTCATTCTCTCATGATGAGCCATAATGGCCATCTCACCATCGTAGCCAGGAAATACAAGTAATTCACAGGGACCATCATAAAACACCTTGTCACAGGCAATAATTTTTAAAGAAAACGTATTCATCCGCTACACCTTCCTTATTGCTGCTGCATCTTAGCTGCCTTAGCCTTTACATCCTCGATCGTTCCTACATTAAAGAATGCTGCTTCCGGATACTCATCCATTTCTCCATTTAAGATTGCCTTAAATCCCTTGATTGTTTCTTCTACCGGCACAAACTCACCCTTAACACCGGTAAAGTTCTCTGCTACATGGAATGGCTGTGATAAGAAACGCTGTACCTTTCTTGCACGGTATACTGTCTGTTTATCCTCATCAGACAACTCTTCCATACCAAGGATTGCAATGATATCCTGCAACTCTTTGTATTTCTGCAATGTTTCCTGTACCTGTCTGGCAACATTATAGTGTTCTTCACCGACCACATCTGCTTCCAGAATTCTCGATGTAGACTCCAACGGATCAACCGCCGGATAGATACCCTGTTCTACGATCTTACGGGAAAGAACCGTTGTTGCATCCAAATGGGAGAATGTAGTTGCCGGAGCCGGGTCTGTCAGGTCATCAGCAGGCACATATACCGCCTGAACGGATGTTACAGAACCATTCTTTGTTGATGCGATTCGCTCCTGCAATTCACCCAAATCATTTGCAAGCGTTGGCTGATAACCAACTGCGGATGGCATACGGCCAAGTAACGCAGATACCTCAGAACCGGCCTGCACAAAACGGAAAATGTTATCAATGAATAATAACACATCCTGCTTCTTGACATCCCGGAAATACTCTGCCATCGTAAGTCCCGTCTCTGCTACCCTCATACGGGCACCAGGGGATTCATTCATCTGTCCGAATACCAATGCAGTCTTATCCAAAACGCCGGATTCCTTCATCTCGTTCCAAAGGTCATTACCCTCTCTGGAACGCTCTCCAACACCGGTGAAGATAGAATATCCACCACTTTCTGTTGCAATATTGTGAATCAACTCCTGAATCAATACGGTCTTACCAACACCGGCACCACCGAACAATCCGATCTTACCACCTTTTGCATAAGGTGCAAGCAGATCAATAACTTTAATACCGGTTTCTAACATCTCTACAACCGGACTTTGTTCTTCAAATGTAGGCGGTTCTCTGTGAATACACCAATGTTCTGCATTCTCCAGACTTTCCTTGTCATCCAAAGTTTCGCCTAATACATTGAACAATCTGCCAAGAGTCGGTTCTCCGACAGGAACCTGAATACCGGAACCCGTTGCCACAACCTCCATATCCCTGCAAAGACCTTCACTGGCCGCAAGCATAATACAACGAACCACGCTGTGTCCGATATGCTGGGATACTTCCATCACACATTTCTTTCCATTATTCATTACATATAATGCATCTTTAATGGAAGGCAGATTGCCATCTTCAAACTCTACGTCTACGACAGGTCCGGAAACCTGAACGATTTTACCTTTATTTTCCATAGTGTGACATCTCACCTTTCTTGTTTCATCTTTTTCTTCTTAAGGGCCTTCGCACCGCCAATTACCTCAGTGATCTCCTGCGTGATCGCTGCCTGTCTGACACGGTTGTACTCCACTGAAAGATCATGAAGCATTGCCTGCGCATTATCTGTTGCAGACTGCATTGCCATCATTCTGGCATTCTCCTCACTGGCAGAACCCTCAACTAAAACACCATACATAAATCCGGTTACATAATTATATACCAGCCGTTCTAAAACCCTCTTCGGTGACGGATAGATCAGGAACCAGTCATCTGCTTTATCTGCCGCTTCCTTATCGTAATTGCCCCGTCCCTTCTGGGAATTCTCCAACAACTCCTGTTTGATAAATTCATGTGTCTTCAAAGGTAAGATCTCATTAATCTCAACCTCTTCTTTCATGCTGTTTACCATTCGGGTAAAGATAACATAAACCTCATCAATTTCTTCCTGCTTATACAGATTCACAATATATTCTGTGATCATCCTTGCCCGGTGAATAGAAGGATTATTTGCTGAATAACGGAATCCCTCTTCTATGTGATAACCCTGACTTGCAAAAAACTGCCTGCCAATCTCTCCTACCACGAATAATCGATATGATTCCGATTCATCAATCATTGCCGCTGCCTCTTTCAATACATTGTGATTATAGGCACCCGCCATTCCTTTATCGCCGGTTATAACAACAAATGCCTTCTTCTTAACCGGTTCGTTCAAATCCTTACCACGGTTATCAAAATACAAATGCTGCATATCCGGAAAATGCAGTAAGATATCTGATATCTGCCCCTGCAAACCATAAAAATACGGTTCCGTATTATCTAACTTCTGTCTGGCTTTTCGAAGTTTCATGGAAGACATCATATACATGGCTTTTGTAATCTTCATGGTATCCTGAATACTTTTTATTCGATTGGATATTTCCTTTGCATTTGCCACTTTTTTACCTCCATTTCCTGCCTACGTTCCGGCTATGCCTCTTCCTCTGTAGAAAAAGTCTGTGCCTTAAACGCATTTGCCGCATCAACAATGGATTCCTTTATATCTTCTGACAGATCTTTCGATGCCTCTAACTGGCTGATAATATCGGAATGATTTACTGCAAAATCCTTTAACAGATCCAAACGGAACTGTTTGATCTTATCTGCCGGAATATCACTAAATACATGTGCATTGGCTGAAACCAATGTAATAACCTGCTCTGCCATTGTAAATGGATGTCCTAACGGCTGTTTTAACAACTCCATCAAAGAACGTCCATGTGCTAACTGTTTCTTTGTGCCTTCATCCAAATCGGATGAGAACTGTGTAAATACTTCCATCTCACGATACTGTGCAAGATCGATACGGATACTTCCGGCTGCCTTCTTCATTGCTTTTGTCTGTGCTGCACCACCTACACGAGATACAGAAAGACCAACATTTACCGCCGGACGCTGACCTGCATTGAACAATTCACTTTCCAGATAGATCTGACCATCTGTAATAGAGATAACATTCGTTGGAATGTAAGCAGATACATCTCCTGCCTGCGTCTCAATAATCGGAAGTGCCGTAATGGAACCGCCGCCTGCTTCCGGTGTAATACGGGATGAACGCTCCAACAATCTCGAATGCAGATAGAATACATCACCGGGATAAGCTTCACGTCCCGGAGAACGCTCTAACAATAAGGAAATCGCACGATATGCAACCGCATGCTTGGACAGATCATCATAAATGATCAATACATCCTTACCCTGATACATAAAGTACTCTGCAAGTGCCGTACCGGAATATGGTGCAATATACTGAAGTGGAGCCGGATCAGATGCCGTAGCCGATACAATGATCGTATACTCCATTGCGTTATTTTTCTTCAATGTATTTACTAACTTCGCAATCGTAGATGCTTTCTGTCCGATTGCAACATATACACAGACCACATCTTTGCCCTTCTGATTCAGGATCGTATCCATTGCAATAGACGTCTTACCGGTCTGACGATCGCCAATGATCAACTCACGCTGTCCACGACCGATTGGGAACATGGAATCAATGGAAAGGATACCTGTCTCCATTGGAACAGATACGGATTTACGATCTACGATACTTGGTGCCGGATTCTCGATCGGACGATAACCATCTGCCTCAATCTCTCCTTCGCCATCAAGCGGTGCTCCTAACGCATCCACAATTCTTCCTTTGAACGCTTCACCAACCGGAATACCTGCCATCTTACCGGTACGGGCAACACGGCTTCCTTCATGAATCTCAGTATCGCGTCCAAATAAGATAACACCGATCTCATCCCGACGTACATCCTGTACCATACCTTTGACACCACAGTCAAAAATAACGATCTCACCATAACATGCATGGTCAATACCATCTACGTTTACGATACCGTCACCAACCCAGTTGACAACACCAATCTCTTTGTTCTTTGCTTCGAGCTCAAAGTCCTCAATACTGCTTCTTAATATAGAGATAATATTCTCTTCACTCACTGTTGCGCCGTTTGAAGACACTGCACCAGCCATTTTATTCTTTAACTGGTCAATTCTTCCCTGTTCGCTCCAGTCATACTCTTTGGTTCCTACCCGGAGAATGAAACCGCTCTTCAAAGACTTATCCTCTTTCATCTCGATTTCCATATCCTCTGAACCAAATTCTTTATTCAGGAACTTGCGGATTCCTGCAAGCTGTTCCTCATCCGGAGCAGTCACATATGTAAGCTCTGCTTTCTTTTCTCCGCTTTCCGGTTCCTTATCCAATTCATCATATGCAGTAACAATCTCATCAAATAAAGCAAAATCATTGTTATCGCATAAGATCTTCATGAAATTACGAATTTCCTTCGGAAATACACGCTCGATAACCAGGTGTTTCTTCTCTACTGCCACTGCCGGATTTTCAAAATCCACTCTCACCTGTGGTACCGCCTCAAGAATCTCTTTCACTTGCGTAAGCATTTCTTTCGGAATATCTGTTTTGCGCAAATCTGACGCATAATTTAATGCTTCCTGAGTCACTCTTATTCACCTGCTTTATCTAAAAATTCGTTGTAGAGCGAACGGTCGATCTCTGCTCCACTTTGTTTACCTACTACCTTTGTTGCTGCATCAACTACCATATCAGCAATCTCTTTCTCAGCACCTTTAATGATCTGTGCTTTCTGATGTTGTGCCTCTGCTGTTGCATCCTCTTTGATCTGACGTGCCTTATTCTCTGCATCTGCCACAATCTTCTGATACTGTGCGTCTGCATCTTTTCTGGCTGCCTGTAATGTTTTCTTCTTCTCATCTTCAATACCGGCTAAAGAATCTGTATACTGAGCCTTTAATCCATCGGCTTCTGCCTGACGGGCTGCTGCCTCACCAAACTGTTTATCTGCCTCTGCCTGACGAGCCTCAATAATCTTCTGTACCGGTTTGAAAAGAAAAATCTTTAATGCAACAAGAAGTACCAGGAGGTTCACAACTGTTAAAATCAAATTTGTCGGATCTACACTTAGCATGTCACCTACCTGCCTTCCTTATTATTTCAACATTACGATAACCATCAAAGCGATAACGAAACCATAAATAGCGGTTGCCTCTGCAAGTGCACAACCAAGGATCAAAGTGTTACGAATCTTACTCTCTGCTTCCGGCTGTCTTGCAACGGCCTCTGTTGCTTTACCGGTTGCAATACCGATACCAATACCTGCTCCAAGTGCTCCTAATACGGCAATACCTGCTCCAATTGCGATTAAAGTATTCATAATAAAATCTCCTTTTCTTTCCTATCATTTTTGTTAATGTGTATTACTCAATCTCTTCACCAATATACAATGAGGTTAAGAATACAAATACATATGCCTGAAGTAATCCGTCAAAAATATCAAAATACAAACTGAACACAGTCGGTAAAAAGACCGGAACGATCATTTTGATCAATTCCATAATAACGAATGAACCTAACACATTACCGAAAAGTCGCATACAAAGCGATAATGGTCTGGTAAACACTTCAAGGATATTGATTGGGGTTACAATTGCGATTGGTTCTGTAAACTTATGTAGCCATTTCTTGACGCCTAAGTAATAAATACCTGCGGCTTCCACTATCACAATGCTCATTACAGCCAAAGCAATGGTAACATTCAAATCTTTTGTCGGTGATTTGAAGCCAAACAAACCGATAATGTTGGAAACGCCAATGTACACTAACACAGTGGTCAGATACGGAACAAATGCTTTTCCTTTCTCACCTATCATGCCTTCCACGATGCCGGTTAATTTGGTAACAATCAGTTCTGCTACTGCCTGACGCTTACTTATGTGATCGATTTTCATATTTCTTGTAAGGAAAATCGAAAGTAAAATCAGAACTGCCATGATGATCCATGTTACAACGATTGACTCCTTGATCTCTAATCCACCAAGGACCGGAATCGTAAACACAGTCTTACATTCGAGTTCTTCCATCAGGTTTTTTGCTAATTCTTCCAAAAAACCATCTCCTTATCCTTTACTTTGTTTCTATCAGAGTTTATAATACTTTACATAAAATGTAAAATATATATTTGAAATGCTTGCTATATCATTATGACATGGAGGGAAGGTTAATGGACATTACTTATGATTATTATCGCATATTCTACTATGTAGCCAAATATAAGAGCTTTACACGGGCAGCTACCGTGCTTATGAACAACCAGCCGAATATCAGCCGTGCTATGAACAACTTAGAAAAACAGTTAGGCTGCACACTGTTTCTACGCTCCAATCGTGGAATCAGTCTCACACCAGAAGGAAAGAAACTCTATAACCACGTATCCGTTGCCTACCGGCATCTTCAGGCAGCAGAATTAGAATTATCCGGTTCCAATACACTAGAAAGTGGAAACGTAACGATCAGTGCCAGTGAAACTGCACTTCACGGTATCCTGTTAGATGTATTGCGTGATTTTCATAATGCATATCCAAACATCCATATCCATATCTTAAGCCATACTACCCCGGAAGCCATTCAGACTGTCCGTAGTGGTCTGGCTGACTTCTGCGTTGTCACCTCCCCTACCCGGGTGCGCCACCCATTCAAAGAAACGGTTCTGATGGAATTTCATGAGATTCTTGTCGGCAGCCGCAAATACAGTGAACTATCTGAGAAAAAAATGCGATTACAGGATCTTCAACAGTATCCGATGGTCTGTTTAGGGCGTAACTCCATGACATACAGTTATTTTTCCGAACAATTTCTGAAACGAAAATTAGTTCTTGATCCGGAAGTAGAAGTTGCTACTTCGGAACAATTAATCCCTATCATCACGCATGACTTAGGGATTGGATTCATCCCCGATTTTCTTTCAAAAGAACCTTTACGGAAAGGTGTGATCATTGAAATTCCACTAAAAGACAAGCTGCCACCCCGTCAGATCTGCCTGGTTGAGGATTCCGGTCATGCTTTAAGTGTTGCCGCAACCAAGCTAAAACACATGCTGGTTGCCGCCCACTCTACAAAAGAAACGGAATAAAAAAAGAACCGGGTACTCTATACGACTACCTGGTTCTTTCCATTGTTCTTACCAATATACAAATTCCTGTCTGCAAGATCTATTAATGAACGGATATTCAATCCATCCTGAAACTCTGCAATTCCAAGCGTAATTGTCACACGGATATCTGCATCCCGATACCATTTCTTTCGATCGGCAATCTCTTCCCGGACACGCTCTGCCACTCTCTTTGCAATATCTACATCCGCCTGTAACAGAATCAGAATCTCTTCTCCTCCCCAACGACAGACACAATCATTCTCCCTCACGTTATTGGATATGATATTGGAAATGATAATCAATACTTCATCACCACAATCATGTCCGTAAGTATCGTTAATCTTCTTAAAATCATCAATATCCGCCATAATAAGGCAAAAAGGCTTACGTTCCGCTGCCGCTTCACTAACCGCCTGATGCAATGCATTGTTCATACTGCGGCGGTTCATCAGATGTGTGAGCGGATCAAACATTGCCAATTCTTCCAATTCAAGATTCTCCTGCTCCATCCTCTTTTGCATGTAACGGATCTCTAATGCAAACAGTATCGAAAAGAGAAATAACATGCCAAACATAATCATCGTGTTAAAATAATAAAAATATCTCTCCGCTCCCTGGAAACCTGTATTTTCAATAATGGGCGGCATATTATCACTGATCACCATAACCATAAGATAACATATGGCAACCACTATTGAAGTAAATACCGGTATTGCAATATTCCGGATCCTGCTGATCAACGTATAGGACAGATAAAATGCAACCGGAACTAACGCAATCGTATAAAACATAAAACCCCAGTCCCATCCCAGCAGGATAGAAACCATACTTGAATGAAACAATATCTCTATTACGGACGATACATAAATAAACACATACCGTTTCTTTTTCAGGCTTACAAAGCAGTGGTACATATAAAAAAGTGTAACTGCCAGATTGTATATACTCAATGGTGCATAACCGCAAATAGCAAATGCAATCGTAAAATGCAGATGCACCAATGCTACCCCAATGCAGATCACTACAAACTTTGCTTCCGGACTAATGGCTCTTGTTCCATGTAGCACCTGCCGTACTGTGTGATATAACGGATTCAATTCTTCGCCCCCATTCCGGAATGTTATCCCTCGTAATTCCTATTATTATACATCTTTCTCCTAAGCATATAGTTTATTGTAACCCTTTTTCATAGAATACACAAGAGTTTTTTAATTTCGTTCTCTTTTCTTTTCTAATAACTGGTTCATATCCAAAGAACCATTTTGTTCCGCTTGTAATTTCTTTTTTGCCGATTTCTTTGTTTTTCTTTCTTTTATATGCTTATTCTTTTTTTCTTTCTCCTTGAATGGGCGTTTCCGTTGAAACCGTTTCTTATTATTGATCCTTTTTAATCCCTTTTTTACAAAACCTAACATATCAATTGCCCATCTTCGAGCAATAATATCAAACAGGAAGAAGAAAATGGAAAAGATCAGTAATGGTACCGTCAATGGAACACTCGCTCTTACTGTATTATTCTGCCTGTTCCATACGGAATCGTCCATGGAGATCATTTTTCCCGCTGCCTGACTTACAAAAGTATCTAATGCGGCAGTATCACCGCTAAACTGATACTCCAACGAATACTGATTCGCATATGCCGTATTATATGTTTTTACAATATCATTTCCCTGATTTTTACGAAGATTAATACTGTATATACCAACATCACCGGCATCTAAAGCTGCCTCGTAAGTTCCCGGCTTCACCGCTTCAAAAGATATATCTTTTGTGCTGCCATTTTCATCCGATACAACCGCAGAAACAGCGGTATCTTTATCATATTCTTTGGTCGTATAAGAAAGTGTCACCGTATTACCGTCTTTGTGTATCTCAAATGCATCGTCACCTAGTTCCGTATCAGCGATCACATACTGAATAATGTTCGACCACAGTGTCGGATAATTGTCCCAATTAGCATAATTCGCTGTCCATACATTATCTCCATCGCTGTTCCATGCAACCGTTCTTCCCAATCCATACTGCCATGTAGTAAGAATCGGATCTCCCTGATCAGATTCCAATATTACATTTGCAGCATTCTTTGGCGTAGACGCAATATATCCAAGCAATGCCGGGCACCCCTCATCCATTGCACCGGACAATATATCACTGTCCGATACGATATCCGGATAAAATTCCTGATTGATCAGATATGTATTTGTTGATAAATATACCTCCTGTGCAAAGATTCTCGGAATAGAATTATTCACATCCGTATAATAGAATCTTCCCCCACATATATCGGCAATATTAGAAAGCATTGTCTGATCCGATTCTTCTCCAACCGCTACTGTAGATACTGTAATGTCTGCATCCTTGATCTGCTTCAGTAACGAATCATACTGCCGGTATTCATCCTGTCCGTCTGTTAATAATATGATATGCTTGATCTTGGCATCACTCTTAGAGATTTCCTTATAAGCCTCTTCTAACGCCGGATAAATACTGGTTCCACCTCCATATCCGATCGATGCGATTCCTTCTTCTATCTGATCCATATCATCAGCATTTTGCATTGGTACCATCCAATGGTAACTATCATCAAATGCCAGTACCCCAACCTCGTCCGTACTTCTTAATTGGGACACGCCGGATATCGCTGCCTGTTTTGCGAGGTCTAATCCGGTCACCTGACTGTTCTCAGTGGACGGGCTGATCATACTTCCGGACTGATCGATCACCATGGCCATAGCCATTTTCGGTAATTCTTTTTCACCCTGCAGATCCATATTGACCGGCAGAACTTCCTCTAATTCTGTTCCTTTATAATTCCCTAATGCATAACTGTTCTCTCCACCTATGCAGATATATCCTCCTGCATAATCCTTGATATAAGAAGGTAAGAGTCTGGCAAACCCCGGCGTCAGGTCATCATAATATACATTCAGTGTAATAACTGCTTTGTATTGATTCAGATCTGATAAAGAATTCGGAGCACCGGCTGGTGTCACCGTATCATAATCAACATTCGCCGCCCGTAAGAGCTTTTCAAATTCAGATGCCTCCCCTGATGTTCCCTCTACCAGGAGAAGCCGCGGTCTCGCGACGATCTGGGCATATGTTACATAGGTATTATTTACGGATATCGTGTCTTTTGCCGGCTCAATGACCGCTTTATATTGTGCAATCGTCCCTTCTTCTCCAACATCATCAAATACAAACTGATTCTGTCCTTTTGTCACATGAATATCCTGCTGTCCTTTGGCAACTCTGCCCGAATACAAGGACAGAACCGCATCCGTTTCCACATTTGACTGTACCGAAACGGTGACATTATAATGATCGCCTGCATGAATCACCTTTGGTGCATTCAATCCATCGATATATACTTCCGGATTGTGATCAATACTGTCCTCCACGCTGATTGCCGATAATTCTATCTCTTTTCCCTTTACCAGACTGGCCGCAATAGACATATTGCCTTCATTTTCACTGCCATCCGTAATTAACACAATCTGTTTGCCGGCACCCTCATCAAACATAGAACATGCAGCAGTAACCGCATTTTCAATATTTGTTGCCGTTGTGACCGGCTCTGTTGTAAATGTTGAAAACGATGTATTCTCTGAAAGAAAGCGATCCACCGCCATATCCTTTCCAAAGGTTACAACTCCCGCCACATTCCGGTTCGGCATCTTAGCAATTGTCTTCTTAAGATAATCCTCTATTTGCGTTATATTTCCCTTCATACTGTCTGATACATCTATAATAAATATTGTCTCCGTCTTTTTCATATGCTTCGGTATGGAGATTCCCGCCATTGCCAGAAGTATCATAAGCACTAATAACGATCTGACAACCAGATATTGCTTCTGTTTAGAGGAATTCACCTGTGACACATATACGATCCACTCCACGATCAGTAATAATATCACGATCACCAAAATCCAATTACGGATCATCCTTCCGCCCATCTTCTTTTCCTGTTGGCTTCCTTTCACAACAGCATCCTCAACGGCGGTAACATTGGACTCTTCAGCGACCGGAAAATTAGTAATCTCCACTTTCTGTCCGTTATCGCCTAATAATTCCCCCGCCAACTGTGACATAAAGATAGGAAATTCCGTCTTAAGTGCAAGATCCGTATCATGAATATCAAAACCGATCACTCCTGCCATTCTTCCATCTGTTCTGCCGTAATAACCTGCCGTCTTTCCCTCTGTTGTCTGCAACACAGGAACTGCCCATTCCGGCAATTCGTAAATATTGGCAGTCGTCACTCCAAAAGCAACATCCTCCACATATTCCGTGACATCACTTTTTTGAAAGGAAAGAACCGCATCACTGATTGGTTCCTCCGCTTTCATATAATCGTCCAAAGCATCGTGTTCATTCATATGAAAAAAGAGAACCCCGGCATTTTGTGGTATCTCTTCCAACGAAAAATCATCCGGCAGCGTGATACCGTCAAACACATATAGGTCATACGGTTCCGAATCCTGTTTTAATACAGATACATCCTCCGATTTGTACACCGTAACGGAATCATTTAAGGATAGCGCCTTTTCTAAAAAGACATTTCCTTCCGAAAGCAGCAATACCTTTTTTTCCCCTGATGCGTTGCATATTACGCTTTGTGTATTGTCGGCTGTCAGACTGTCCGACTCGCTTAATTCAGCACGCAGCTCGCACGACTGATCACTATCTAATGTCTGTTTATCAAAATATACTGTCTTTTCTTCGCCTGCCGGAATTGTAACTTCCAAAACCGTCAACAGCCGGTCTCCGGCATACAAACTGACATCTTGCGTAACATCCTTATCTCCGTCATTGGATACCTTGCATAAAGCCTCGATTTCATTCTTCTGCAACGTATAGTTTACATAATCCATGGAGCAATTATCTCCTTTGGAATATACAGACTCCACGATCCACGTTGCCTTTTCATTCCCTTTTTTCCACTCATCCAGATCAAATGCTGAATCAGTATATCCAATCACTTGTACGTTCTCCATCGTTTTGGAAAGCGATTGTACAAGGCCTGCCGCATTATCAAGTGTTCCCGCATCCATCGTTTCCTCTATCTGCCGGATTCTCTTTTTTAACGTAGCTTTATCCGTTCCCTGGTATACAACATTCGCCTGCGATGCACATGTGACCAGAGTAACAAAACTGCCATCACTTATGTCATCTGCCTGTTGCAATGCCAGATGCTTACTCTGCTCTAATCTGCTGACATTTTTCTCGTATTCATACTGCATACTTGCACTTGTATCTACTACCAGAATTACATTCTCTGTGGAACGCCCTCCATTTTTGATCACCGGTGCCATTAAAGCAAACAGCAATAATAACAATAACAGGATCTGCAGATACATTAATATATTGTGTTTTAATTTTTCAAAAGGTGTGCGTGCTTCTAAGTTTTTATATATTTCCTGCCACAACAAAATGGACGAAAACGTTTGATCCTTCGCCCTTTGTTTTAATATATATAAAAGTATGATGATGGGAATCAGCACGCAAAATGCAAGCGGCCACATATTCTGAACCGTCATACCATTTACTCCTTTCTACGTTATCGTTTTCCTGACAATATGCCACGGAAGCCTTCAAGCATTGTCTCTACCAATGGCGTGTCGGAACGCACACTGATATAATATGCTCCGTACCGCCTTGTAAGCTTACCGAGTTCTTCCTGTAATGCAGCAAGGGAATCCATGTATTGGCGTATCGTTGCCTTAGACATTGTAATCTTCACTTTATCTCCGCTTTCCATATCCTGAAGATTGCATGTTCCCTCGTATGTAATATCCAGTTCCTCTTTTGCAAGAATCTGAACAAAACATATAGTCTGTTTGTGGTAAGCCAGATACCGGACAGCCTCTTCCACTCCTTCCCCATCTAAAAAATCGCTGATCAGAAAGGTAACGCCACCGGGTTGTAAAGGTCTTGACATCACCGCCTTATTCAACATTGTACTGCCTGCAAATTGCATATTGCTTAATGTCTCTAATACATGTGAAAATGCAGCCATCCCGGTTACACCTTTCCCCCTGACGACCGTATTCTCCCGCATTTCATTTATGTACAAACGATCCAGATTACCAAGGATCAGATAAGAAAGCGCTGCTGTGATCTGTAATGCTCTTTCTGCCTTAGACGGTTCTCCAAATTGCATGGACGCACTAGTATCCACAAAGATATGGAAAAGTCCTTCTTTTTCCTCCATAAACTGTTTGATATACAGTTTGTCTGTTCTTCCATATGCATTCCAGTCAATCCGCCGTATATCATCTCCAGGAATATATTCCCGATAATCCGAGAATTCCACAGAAGATCCCTTCGCACTTGATTTGCGTGCACCGTTCATTCCGGTCGATAAATACATTGGCAGGTTCATCTTCAATGTATGCAGTTGATCAAAAAATTCTTTGTCAAATTGAATCATAACTCTCCATTACACCGTTTTCATTCCATCTATGATCTGCCGGATCACGTCATCTGCCCAAACACCATCTGAAACCGCTTCAAAATTCAGCGCAAGGCGGTGACGTAACGCAGGATAAGCAACAAACGCAACGTCTTCAAATGATACATTAAAACGTCCCTCCAGAAATGCTCTTGCTTTAGCAGTCTTCACGATTGCCTGAGCTGCTCGCGGACTGGCTCCATTTGCAATATATTTCTTTGATATTTCCATCGCACCGTCACGTTCCGGATGAGTTGCTACTACAATGGATAACGCATAATCCATAACCGCATCGGATATCGGCATCTCCCGGATCGTATTGCGTATTGCGATAATATCCTCTCCGGTTAATATTCCGGACAATTCCGTCTTCTGATTCGTTACCGTCAGATCCATAATTTCTTTTAATTCTTCTTTCTTTGGAAATTCCACTAACAATTTGAATAAAAAACGGTCTAACTGTGCTTCCGGCAAAGGATATGTTCCCTCATTTTCAATCGGATTCTGTGTTGCCAATACCATAAATGGTTGCGGAAGTTCATACGTTGTCTTGCCCACCGTTACCGTTTTCTCCTGCATTGCCTCTAATAATGCCGACTGCGTTTTCGGAGTTGCCCGGTTAATCTCATCTGCTAATACAATATTAGCAAATACCGGACCCGGCTCAAAACGGAATGCATTATTTCCATCCTCTTTGACGATCAGATTGGTTCCGGTTACATCCGAAGGCATAAGATCCGGTGTGAACTGGATTCTGGAAAACTGCATCGTAAGCACCTTCGATATTGCCTTAACAAGCTCCGTTTTTCCAAGTCCCGGCACACCCTCTAACAATACATTTCCATCTGCTAAAATAGCCAATAATACCTGTCGGATCACCTCACGCTGCCCGACAATTCCTTTTCCGATCTCCTGTTCACACTTTTTCACTTTGTCAATCATATCTGTGATCATTGTCTCTTCCATACATGCCTCCGCTTTCTATCTCAATCCTATCCATCTATTCCTTAATTCAATCCGTCAAAATAATTACGGATCTGTTTCTTTAACTTTGCCGGATAACTTGCTCCGTCAATCTGTTTGTATGCTTTTTTCTTGTAAGAACCGGATACCTGACCATAATCCACCTTATTACCGGACCATGTATTCGCCTGATCCGATGTAGTCTTCTGACTGCTTCCCTTGCTATTTGCTTTTCCGGTCAGATTCTCATCCTGCCCCAGTTCTCCATCCGGTATCGTAACATTTTCGGCAGTCTTAGCATCCCTTTCCTGTCCGGCATTGCTTCCACGATTCCAGCC
>HF987790.1 GCA_000431135.1 Clostridium sp. CAG:590 | reverse complement strand
CTTACGCTGTGCAAGGGTGAATGTGTTTTACAAAGATTTAACATATATTTTACCGGGAAAAGCTAGTTGAAGTACACCTTTATCCTTTACATTAAGTATGTGAAAAAGAGGATTAAAAAAAGAAAGTATTATGTGAAGGAGAGCGCAAAAAAATTGCGCAAGGTGAGAAAATGGGTAATATGTTGAGTACGTTGTTTGGGTTATTAGGCGGATTGGCATTATTTTTATTCGGAATGGAAATGATGAGTGATGGACTTCAGAAAGCAGCAGGAGAACGAATGCGTTATATCTTAGGGCTGCTTACTAAGAATCCGATCATGGGTGTGTTAGCAGGCGCACTGGTAACTGCGGTTTTACAGAGCAGTAGTGCCACAACGGTTATGGTAATCGGTTTTGTCAGTGCAGGACTGATGACACTTCCGCAGGCAATTTCTATTATATTAGGTGCCAATATCGGAACGACGATCACAGCACAGATCATAGCGTTTAATATTAGCGACTATATCTATCCAATTATATTTATTGGATTTCTGGTAGGATTTCTTTCAAAAAAAGAAGTATTAAAAAATGTTGGTAATACGATATTAGGATTTGGTATTTTATTCGTTGGAATTGAAGTGATGGGAACGACAATGAAGCCATTGGCAACCAGTCCGGTATTTCTCGATCTGATTGGTAAAGTGGCAGATGTTCCGATTCTTGGTTTGTTATTAGGAACCGGAATTACATTAGTTGTACAGAGTTCTTCTGCGGTCATTGCAGTATTACAGAATTTTGCGGCACAGGCAGGACCGGATGGGGTGTCGTCGATTCTTGGATTGCAAGGAGCAATACCGATTTTGCTTGGAAGTAATATCGGAACAACGATTACCGCACTGCTCGCATGTATCGGACAGAGCAGAGATGCAAAGCGTACAGCGGTTGCACATACAGTATTTAATGTGACGGGTTCAGTTGTATTTATGTTTTTTATTCCGTGGTATGCGAAGATTATTGAAATAATCTCTCCGAAGGGCATCGAGGTAGATGTGATCTCAAGACAGATTGCAAATGCACATACGGGATTCAACGTGGTAAATACGATTATCTGGGTTCCTTTGATCTGGCTCATGGTTAAGATTGTAATGTGGATCTTGCCGGATAAGGAGACAAAGGAAACGGAAGGCCATGTACAGTTTTTGGATGTAAATGTAATCAATCAGCCGGTGGTAGCATTGCATTTGGTGTCCAAAGAAATCATTTATTATGCAACGCAGATGGAAAGCTTTTTTGGAAATATTAAGGATGCCATGTTAGAGGGTGGGCTGGAGCTGTTAGATCAGGCGGATGATACGTTTTGTAAGATCAAACAGACGCACGAATATATTTATAATTATCTGATCAGTATGTTTTCTTCCGGTGCGATGAATGAAGAACAGTCAGCCCATGCCATGGAGATTATGTATATGGTGGAAGATTTAGAACGGATCGGTCATTGCATGGGAGATCTGCTAGAGATTGCCAGAGAGAAAACGATGAAGAATTTTCGTTTTTCTAAGAAAGCGATGGAAGAGATTGAGGAAAGTTTTGACGTGATCACGGCGATGTATATGGAAGCGGTACATCTGGTAATGTATGGAGATAAGGATTCTGTTGCAGATATAGAGCGATATATGAAACGCATTGCGAAGTTGGAGAAGAATGTCCGGAAGAATCATAAGAAACGAATTAAGGAAGGTGATTGCCGTCCGGAATTCACCAATATATTTGCGAATATTTTTCATGGTATGGAACGTATTGGTGAGAACTGTAATAATATCAAGGATTCTGTTGCGGATAATACCTATTTGAGATATCTCCCGGAAGAAGATTCAAGGAAGATCGCAGCAACGGTTACAGAATAAGTATTGGAAAATAGAATACAGTAAGAAAATAATACCCCTTGACATATATGTAATGTGCGTATGTGCAAGGGGTATTATGATAATATGTACATGATAATAAATAGAATGGCGAGAAGAAGCAATAAAATAAAATGTTGACCTAAAACGATACTGGTGATCCAGCTAATAATTAGCAGTGCGATTAAGATCAGCATGATAACTCGAAACAGTATGAGTAATTTGTGATTTTTGGTTATGGCGGCTGCGAAATATGCAATTAGCATCAGAGCTGCCACGATCATAATTAATATAAGTAATAATTTCATACCTTCACCTCTGTTCTATTATAACATAAAACATTTGTTCGCACCATACCTTTTTCTGCACAGAAGTTGGTCTGTTTTTTGGTGCAAACATACAGAAATACAATTTATGTGGGAAAATGATGTAGATAAACAGGGAAAATTGAGAAAAATTCGCAGTTTATGAAATGGGGTGCACTTGACAGTTGTCTGGATTTGTGCCACAGTAATTGGTGTGTTTGCAGATTTATAATACGTTATATAAACACGAAGAGGGATACGTGGAGGCGAAAGAAAGTGAATAAAGATTTAACAGTTGGAAAGCCAGAACCGGTTTTGTGGAAATTTTGTCTGCCGTTATTTGGCAGTGTCATTTTTCAACAGTTATATAATATTGCAGATAGTCTGGTGGCAGGTAAATTCATTGGTGAGAAAGCACTGGCAGCAGTTGGAAACAGTTATGAGATCACACTGATCTTTATTGCATTTGCATTTGGTTGTAATATAGGGTGTTCGGTGATCGTTTCGCAGCTATTCGGTGCAAAGAAGTTAAATGATATGAAAACGGCAGTGTATACGACGCTGATCGCGAGTGCGGTATTGTGCGTCTTACTTATGTTGTTTGGTATTACGATGGGTGGAAGTTTGTTACGCATCATACATACACCGGAAAATATCATGCAGGATTCCCGGTTGTATTTGGATATTTATATTTGGGGATTCCCGTTTTTGCTGTTTTACAATATTGCGACGGGTATTTTTTCTGCATTAGGTGATTCGAAAACACCGTTTCTGTTTCTGGCATTTTCATCGACAGCCAATATTTTAGTGGATATCTGGTTTGTAAAATCTTTTCGTATGGGAGTGGCCGGTGTTGCTTGGGCAACATTTATTTGTCAGGGAATCAGTTGTGTACTGGCGTTGGTTGTTGTATTTCGCAGATTTTACCGGATCGAGGTAGAGGGCAGGGCGGCGTGGTTTTCCTGGAGTCTGTTTGGTAAGATTGCGATGATCGCAATTCCGAGTATTCTGCAGCAGAGTTTTATTTCGATGGGGAATATTATCATTCAGGGTGTTATTAATGGATTTGGTGCAGGAGTGATTGCGGGATATTCTGCATCTGTGAAATTGAATAACCTTGTGATCACATCATTTACAACATTGGGAAATGGAATATCGAATTTTACGGCGCAGAATATCGGTGCAGGTAAAATGCCAAGAGTCCGGGAAGGATTCCGTGCCGGAATTAAAATGGTGTGGATGCTGAGTGCTCCGTTTGTATTATTATATGTGAGTGTGGGACAATATCTGATAAAATTCTTCGTGGATGCTCCATCCGCAGATGCACTGAGTACCGGGGTTATTTTCCTGCGGATACTGGCACCGTTTTATTTTGTGGTATCAGTGAAACTTGTGGCAGATGGAATCCTTCGTGGAGCAGGTCTGATGAAACAGTTTATGGTGGGAACATTTACGGATCTGATCCTGCGTGTTGTACTGGCGATTGTTTTGGCATCTACCACATTGGGTTCTGTAGGAATCTGGTGTGCATGGCCGATTGGCTGGACAATTTCTATGGGGATTTCTGTTTGGTTTTACCATCATGGACCATGGAGGACTGCAAGCGAAATGAGAGCGTGTCGCAAGAATCAGTATGGTGAGGGGAATGTCAGAAAGGACGAGTAATATGCAGTTTGAAATGTTAGAAAACAATATAATTGATATGATAGAAGAACAACAATTAAAGTTAGGGTATCTGGATGAAACGGTTCGGCTGTATTATCCGTTAAGTTCCCTGAATCGTTTTCTGAATACGGAAGATGACGAAGATATGATGACGAAACATTTGGAACAGTTTGCAAATGAGGTGGAAGACAGACTTGGAAAGATCGACATTTCCCATAAAAGGGATCGGTTCTGTGTTGCGGTGCCGCCAATAGGGGCAAAATATGTACATGACAGGTTGAATACAGATGGTTTTCTTGCCCGGTTCATCACAACGGTGGGAAAACATGGCTGTACATTGGATGACGTATTTGCAGTATTTCATGCTTATTCGGATTGTGTGCATATAGAAAAAGTTGACAATGGGGAATTTGATTATCTGGTATATTTTGAAGATGGAAAACCGGATGATTACCGTTACTGTATTACAAATGAAATGTGCCATGTGATCTATCATAGATATACGAAAGCAGATTATGAAGATTTTGGTTTTTGATGACAGGAGGACTATGTGAGAGTTGTTATGATTACCGCCATTGGTGTTGGCGGTGCAACAATTGTGGGATCGCTTATTGGATTTTTCTTTCATGATGTATCCCATAAAGTAAATGATATGATATTGAGTTTTGCGGCGGGCGTTATGTTGGCGGCTGCGGTAATTGGTTTGATTCTGCCGGCTATGAATATGGCGGGTGAGGGGAAAATATGGAATCCGGTTGTGGGTATTTTTGTTGGTGCACTGTTTTTGAATGCAATGGACCGGTTGACGCCACATTTGCACAAATTATCCGGAGTTGATATTGAACGACACGAACATAACAAAAATCTGGATGGAGCATTGCTGTTTATGTTAGCGGTGGCGATTCATAATCTGCCGGAAGGAATGGCTGCCGGAGTCGGGTTTGCCGGAGAAGATAAGGGTGCAGCACTTACGGTGGCGATTGGTATTGCGTTGCAGAATATTCCGGAAGGAATTGTTACGGTATCGCCGCTTATCATGGCGGGAGTCAAACGAAAACGGGCTTTTTTATTAGGGACAGTTACCGGATTTATTGAGGTAGCGGGAACATTTATCGGGTATTATTTAGCGGGGATATCCGAAACGGTGCTTCCGTTTGCACTTGCATTTGCAGGCGGTACGATGTTATATATCATTAGTGACGAAATGATTCCGGAAACACATAGTCACGGGTATGAAAGAGTGGCAACCTATTCGTTATTGGCAGGATTTGTACTGATGCTGATCATGAATGAGGTGATATAGATAAATATCCTCTTGAACAGATGGAGTGAAAACGTGTTTGTTCGAGAGGTTTTTTATTGTCTGAAATGGTTGGAATTTCCTCTTGAAAGAATAAGAATTATGTGATAAATTAAGATGAGAACAAATGTTCGGAAAATGTGTTCGAATTTTGAACGTAATGAATATGAAGTTTCGAGGTGCGTGCTATGACGATAGTGGAAGATTTATCATTGGAGGAGAAATTAACAATTCTTGCAGACGGAGCAAAGTATGATGTGGCCTGTACATCAAGTGGCGTAGACCGCAAAGGGAAGAAAGGGATGACCGGTAATACAGCAGCTTGCGGCATATGTCATAGTTTTTCGGCAGATGGAAGATGTGTTTCCCTGCTTAAGATTCTTTATACAAATGAATGTATATATGATTGCAAATACTGTGTGAACCGGAAGTCGAATGATACGTTACGGACTTCTTTTACACCGGAGGAAGTCTGTGAACTTACGATGCAGTTTTATCGGCGCAACTATATTGAAGGGTTGTTTTTGAGCTCCGGTATCCGGAACAATCCAACAGCAACCATGGAAGAGATATACATTGCATTGAAGTTGTTACGGGAGCAATATCATTTTAACGGATATATACATGTGAAGGCAATACCAGGAGCGGATCCGCAGGTGATAGAGATGGTTGGCTATCTGGCGGATCGTATGAGCACGAATATAGAACTTCCAACAGCAGATGGTCTTAGAGAATTGGCACCGAATAAGACCAGACAGACAATATTAACACCCTTGCGTCAGATTCAGAATCGAATCGGGGAAGGGTATAGTGGAATTCACCGGATCGGTATGCAGGGCGGAAAGGATCTGATCACACGGAATGAAGACCGCTATACTTTAATGGAATGTCAGAATAACGGTTTGATAATTCCACCCAAAGGGCAGAAACGGTTTGTTCCTGCCGGACAGAGTACACAGATGATCGTGGGAGCAACCTCTGAGAATGATTATCAGATTTTATCGGTTGCGCAGGCGTTGTATAAGCAGTTTGATCTCAGACGTGTGTTTTACTCCGCTTATATTGCATTGAATGATGATTCGGAT
>HF987789.1:4333-8266 GCA_000431135.1 Clostridium sp. CAG:590 | reverse complement strand
CGGTGTGTATTACAATGCGGTGGATGTACTTACGGCAGCGGGAATCACATTAGAGGATATCAAACCGCAGTATCAGAGCTTTGAGGACAGTAAGGAAGCATTAAAGGATGGTAAGATCCAGGCTGCATTTATTGTGGCAGGAGCACCAACAACAGCGATCACAGAGCTTGCAACAACAAATGGTGTGTATCTGGTGAATATTGATGGCGATCTGCGGGATGCGATCATCAAAGAACATTCCTATTATTCCGCATTGCAGATTCCGGCAGACACTTATCCGGGTCAGACAGAACCGGTTGAGACGTTGACGGTAAAGGCTACGGTGATTGTAGATGCAGATTTGGACGAGAATACCGTCTACAATATGACAGCAGCTATATTTGATCATGCAGACGAGATTGCAGCAGAGAATGCCAAGGGGAATGAATTGACATTGGACAATGCAACCTCCGGTATGACAGTACCATTCCACAAAGGTGCGGCAAGATATTATAAGGAGCACGGAATGAATGTGGATACACAGGAGTAACAGGCAGTATAAAGGAGAGGAACCCTTATAAGGGGATTCTTGCAGATAGCAGATAAGAGATGAGGAAGAGAAGATACGGAAAAGTGAATCTGTATCAGAGTAGATAAGAAAGTATAGAGTGAGATTATGAGTAAAGAAATGATGAATACGGTATCGGATATGAGTACGGATGTGGATGCCGTTATGAAGAAATATGACCGGGAATCCAATCAGAGAACCTGGACGGGCAAACCGGGACTGGTCGTGAAGACGATCATTGTTGCATTTTCCTTGTGGTGCATCTATGTAACCTTGTTTGCAACATTTTTAGAAGAGATCCGGCTGACTTCTTTTATGGCATTGATCATATTGATGGGTTTTTTGATATATCCGGCCAGGAAGGGTGATAACCGGGAGAATTACATGCCATGGTATGACATTGTTATGATGATCCTAGGAACGGGAGCATTTTTATATTATACATTTAACGCCAATGCGATCATATTACAGGGGACAAGATTTCAGCCTTACCAGATTGTGATCGGTATTATCGGAATACTGGCATTAGTGGAAGTGACAAGAAGATGTGTCGGAGTTCCGATTCTTTGTGTGGCATTTTTCTTTGTTGTATATGCATTGTCATTTGGTCTGACGAACCCGGAGTTTTTTGGAAGAGTGCGTTATTTTGTGAGGAATCTGTTCTACACAAAAGAGGGAATCTTTTCGACACCGGTTAATGTGTGTTCAAAGTATATTGTTGTATTTATTATATTTGGTGCATTTTTGGAGCGGACGGGAATCTCGAACTTTTTCATTCAGTTAGCAAACTGCGTGGCTGGTAGATTTTCCGGAGGACCGGCAAAGGTATCGGTAATCTCATCTGCGCTTTGTGGAATGGTATCGGGTTCTTCGGTAGGTAATACGGTAACAACCGGTTCCGTTACAATTCCGATGATGAAGAAGACCGGATACAAGGCAGAATTCGCAGGAGCGGTAGAGGCCGCAGCATCGACCGGTGGTCAGATCATGCCGCCGATCATGGGTGCAGCAGCGTTTTTGATGGCAGACTTTATCGGTGTGCCATATTCAAGCATCTTAAGTAGAGCGATCCTACCGGCAATTCTTTATTTTGCAGGTATATTTATTACGGTACATCTTGAGGCAAAGAGATTGGGACTTTCCGGCATTCCGAAAGAAGAACTGCCAAAGTTCAAATTACTGGTTCGGAAGATCTATCTGCTGTTGCCATTAGTTATGTTGGTGGTATGGGTTTCCGGTAATTACATGACGATGCAGCGTGCGGCAAGCTTTGCCATTGTGTTATCCATCGTGGTGAGTTTATTTGATAAGGAGAACCGTATTACGCTGCCGAAGTTTTTTGATGCATTAGAGGCAGGCGGTAAGAGTACGATCACAGTGGCAACAGCCTGTGGCGTTGCAGGTATCATTTCCGGTTCCATTACCATGACAGGTCTTGCAAATGAACTGATCAACGGAATCATTGCAGTATCGAACAATCATCTGATCATTGCATTATTCCTTACGATGTTGTGTTGTATCGTATTGGGAATGGGTGTGCCGACAACGGCAAACTATTGTATTATGGCAGCAACCTGTGCCCCGATTCTGATCCGCATGGGCGTTCCGGCGTTGGCCGCACATTTCTTTGTATTCTACTTTGGTATTGTTGCGGATATTACGCCGCCGGTTGCATTGGCAGCATATGCGGGCTCTGCAATTGCCAAGGCGAACCCGATGAAGACGGCATTCAATGCGTCGCGGCTTGCAATTGCGGTATTCATTGTACCGTATGTGTTCTGTTTTAGTCCGGCACTTCTGATGATCGATACAAATGCGATGGAGGTTATTCGAATTGTCATCACTTCCTTTATCGGAATCTTTGGTGTAGCCGCCGGCCTGGAAGGATATTTGAAGAAGGAAATGAACCCGTTACAGCGTGTTCTGTTTGTTGTGGCAGGTCTGATGCTGATCTTCCCATCCTGGATCACGGATATTGTTGGTATTGTATTGATTGTTGCTGTAATTGTATGGCAGTATGCGGAAGCAGCAAAGAAAGCATGATGTGATGGTGTCAGACGAACAGAATGTGTGATGCCTGATAAAAGGAACTGTGATTCCTATATGGATATGTAGAGTAGAAGAGATATCGTATGCGTGAAATGCGCAGCGGTATCTCTTTTTCTTTGTAGGAAAGTTCGACCTATAAAGAAAAACGTTCTGTTGTGGATGCGCACCTTGACAATGTGTGTATAACTGTATATACTGTGCATATACAAGAGGAGATTATATAGACAACGCATAGACAGATATTAAGGAGGTTCCTATGAATCCAATATTTTCGTGTAGGCATATTACGCAGGAATTGGAACATTTTAAGTTGACAGATATTACATTTGCGCTAGACGCAGGGTGTGTTCTTGGCGTGATCGGTAAGAACGGAAGTGGGAAGACAACCTTACTTCGGACGTTGATGGGAATGCAGAGCACACAGGGGGATGCCAAGATTCTAGGTTATTCTTTACAGGAGGATGAGAAGGAATATAAGAAACGGATTGCATATGTTCTGAATGAATCCCCGTTTCTTATGAATGTTAATGCAGTGACCAATGGCAGATTGTTTGGCAGGTATTACGATAGTTTCAATCTGGAACGATATAAGGAACTTTTGGAACGGTATGGAATCTTAGAGCATCCGGAGAAATTACAATTCGTCAGACAGGGGAAGAAGAATATTCAGGCAATGAACAGATTGTCACAGGGACAACAGATACGGCAGCAGTTGGCATTTGCATTAAGTTATGATGCCCATGTGTATTTTATGGATGAACCGACCGGCAATCTGGATGTGGAATTCCGGGATACGTTTTATGAAGAGATTCGGAAACTGGTATCGGATGAGAGAAAAAGTGTGATCTATGCAAGCCATTTGATCGAGGAGATGGAGCATTTTGCTGATTATATCCTGTGGTTGCGGGAGCAAAATGGTATCAGCCGGATTTATTTTTACGGAACGGTGGATGAGCTGAGGGATCGTTATCGAATCATAGAAGCGGAGGATGAGGTATTGGGAGACATTCCGGCAGAGCGGATTGTGGGAGGACGGAAAGAAACGAATCATAATGAGTGGCTGATCGACGTGGAACAGTATGAACTTCCGGCATCTATCAGGGAATGCGTGAGGTATCCGGAATTGAAAGAGATTATGTATTATGTAGAGAAAGGCGAGGTGATTGAGAATGTTTAGAGAGTTTGTTGCGGATTGCAAGGCACACCTACAGGACAGACCGGCCAATATTGCGGGGATCATTTTTGCAGCCCTTACCATTATGTTTTTCAATGTATGGGGCATTATTACATGTGGATACATATATAGCGTAGAGGAAGAGCCGGACATTTATCAATTG
>HF987789.1:0-4289 GCA_000431135.1 Clostridium sp. CAG:590 | reverse complement strand
GAAGAGCGGAAAAGGCGTTTCATTTTCAATGCTGGTATGGAAATACTTCTGATCGCTGTTCTGATTATGGTCAACCTGATCATTATGCATGGCTATAGCCAGTCGGTGCTATTGCAGCTTCCGAATCTGTTTTTGTTAGATGCGGCATATTGCATGTACCTTTTTCATCACAAGGTCTGTAAGGTTTGCCATTGCCGGATAACTAATATATATGATGGTGTCATCTGTATTGCAGATAAAATCCTGCTTATTATACTTATCTTTTGTGGAATTGACTTGTTCAATCAGACTGGGAAAATAGCCGAGTTTGTCGAACAAAACGTTTATACAGTATTTATGGCAGGATTGGGGATTGGATTTGTTATTTTGCTGGTAGATGTGATACGGCAGGTAGGAGGCAGAAAATATGAAGATTAACATTCAATCGAAAGGTGGTATCCCGATCTATACACAGATCAGCAATCAGATCAAAGAGGCGATTCTTACCGGACAGTTGCGAAAGGGAGAGGCGCTGCCTTCCATTCGTGGGCTTTCTGCAGATCTTAAGATCAGTGTGATCACAACAAAGAAAGCATATGAGGAATTGGAGCAGGAGGAAATGATCTATTCGGTTCCGGGAAAGGGATTTTTTGTGGATGATCCAGATCTGGATTATCTTGCGGAGAAGCGAACGGTTACGATAGAGGAGGAGCTGGCAGGCTGGATCGCAAAGGCGAAGGCGACAGGCCTTGGCAAAGAAGAAGTTTACGATATGATAGAGATACTCTGGGAGGATACAGATGATTAAAGCAGAAGGATTGGGATATCATAGCAGAAAATTCAAAATGCAGGATGTTTCTTTTGAATTGGAAGATGGCTATATTTTGACACTGTTAGGGAGAAATGGAGCAGGAAAGACAACCTTATTGGATATGCTTTACGGAGTATTAAAGCCAAACAAAGGACATGTGTATTGGAATGATGTGGATGTAACCGGAGTGCAGGCAATCGAGGCACAGACGGAGTACGGACATTTCAGGGATGAGGTTGCGTATGTCAGTGGTAAGGTGTGGTGTATGGACGAGATTTTAGTAGAGCAGAATATTGCATTGTTTTCGGGGTTGTATCAGCACTGGGATGCGGAGCGGTTTGAGACGATATTAGAACGGCTCAGATTCCCGAAGGAACGGTTGCAGGAAAGATACGGAGAGCTGTCTACCGGACAGAAGATGCAGGTGCAGATTGCATTTCATTTAGCAAGAAATCCCCGGCTTTTATTGATGGATGAACCGATGGCGAACTTAGATCCGGTTGTCAAGACAGACCTTTGGGATCTGCTATCCCATCAGTGCAGGGACGAGGATATGGGACTGATCATCAGTACACATTTAGTGGAAGAGATAAATGATATCACGGATTATATAGCAGTATTGAAGGATGGATATATAGCTGCGTATGGGGAATGTGGACGGCTGTTGTCTGAGAATCAATGCAGCGATGTAAGAGAATTGATGAGGAGGCTTGGCTGATGGAAAAGAGTAGACAGGGGCTTGCAGAAGAGGCTTGGTTGATGGAAAAGAGTATACAAAATATTGCGGAAGAGGTACGGGCACATAGTGGAAGCGGTCGTAGATATGCCAATATATGTTTTGTTGTCAGCATACTGGCAGGCATTCTTTTCATGGTATTTCGGGATGACGAACGGATGAAGACATGGTTAGCAGGCTATGGCGTTTTGTTAGTATTAGAAACAGGATGTTTTACCTATTGGTTTTACCGAAGCTATCTGATATGGCAGTTGCAGGAAAAGTACAAGAACCTCAAGATGGAAGCGCAAATGAGCGAGTGGATGCGCGTACATAATATATCAATAAAAGAGTATTTTTATTATGTTGCCGGAAAGCTGCTACCGTATCAAATGATCTTATTTGCTGCATTTCTTGTGTGTGCCTTATTATCCGATCGCAAATTACAATATATAGGTGTTTCGATTCTCTGTATTGCAGTATCTTTTCTGATCGGATATTTGTATGAATTTTATTATTATAAGAAAGTCCGGTCGAGAAGCAATTTCTTTGGATTTGCATTTTTACATGGTGTATTTCTCTATGTTGTGTATATGATCAATTTTGGAATTATGCTGCTTGCGGCATTCGCAGGGTATGGTGTGATCAGTGATGTGGGCAGTGCACGATTGCCAGATGGTGAGATTGTAGTTCGGGGTGTAGGTGAATCATGGATGTTTATTGCTTTTATATTGTCTGCTATATTTTTCATATTTGTTGTGGTATTTTGTCCCGCTTTTTCTGGCAGGCTGGCAAAATGGAGAAAGGCGGTTTGCGCAGTTTTTGGTGTGGGGATGGTTGGTTCCATGCTGCTCACAATATTAGCCGGCAGGTGGTGGTATGAGGAGATTAATTATACGCGACAGGAGATTCGGGTTGTTCACGGACAGGAGCAGGTCTATTCTTTTTCAGATGTGACGGATTATAGCTGGGATGAGATAGATCCGGAGGATACAGAAAATGAGGAAAAGACATTGGTTCTGCATCTGTCTGACGGAACGGTGATAGATGTTATGAATCAATGTGCTTATATGACAGATCAGGGAGATTATGAGGAGGAAGCTCTTGTGTATTTTCCGCAAAATTAACAGTTGCGTAATTTGCTATTTCAGCCTATAATCTCAACAGAATGTACTCTTCAACAGTGTAAGTCGAGTTAGCTCATGTGAGCACATGTTCGGAGACTTACGCTGTTGAAGAGTGTGGAGTTTTTACAATAGAGAGGAATGAGAGGTTACAAGATGCCTGTTTTTGATTTTAACCAGGAAAAGAAAGATGCCGTTCAGGCAGAGAAGACATACGAATTGGTATATTCGAATGAAAGAGTGCCGGATGCAGAACATCCGATTATGTTGTTAGAGGACCAGGATAAGAAGTTAGTACATCATTCATCCGGAATGTTTACAGCACCGACAAAAGGAACTGCATTCATTTTTGATGAGGAGAAATCCAATCATAATATATTGCAGATTGATGCCCGTTTTGAGAAGCTGATCAAATGGTTGGGCGAGAATCATATTATGGTTCGTTTGTCCGGTTCCAATACCGATGTCGGTTATGCTGTATATAAGATCTTTGAGACGGGAGTTGCTATGCGCGGAACAAAACTCTCCGGTGAAAATGGTTTCCTGCAGTTTATGATTGAGCGTTTATTGCAGAGTGATGCACCGTCACAAGAGGCTGTGGACTTTGATGAGATCGAAGATTCCGATGATATGAAGCTTACAAGTATTCAGAGTATTACGGATTATCTGATGTGTGCAGGAAGTACGCTTCCGGATAATATCCGTCTCTGGGCAAGACGTAATTTAGCCGTAGCTAAATCAACAGAAGTGACACCGGAAGAGAGACGGCATGCACAGCGGGCACTTTCTATTATGTTGAACATTCAGTGGAAGAACACGGATTTCCAATCGATTGATCCGGTGGAAGCAAGACGCATCTTGGATGAGGAATTATATGGTTTGGATAATGTGAAGCAGCGTATTATTGAGACAATCATTCAGATCAATCGTACGCACACATTGCCGGCATATGGTCTGCTGATCATTGGCCCGGCAGGTACCGGTAAGTCGCAGATTGCCTATGCGGTAGCAAAGATTTTGAAAATGTCATGGACGACCTTGGAGATGAGTTCTATTAATGATCCGGAACAGTTGACCGGAAGCTCCAGAATCTATGCCAATGCAAAGCCGGGACTGATTATGGAAGCATTTGCGAATGCAGAAAGCTCGAATCTGGTATTTATTATTAATGAGTTGGATAAGGCATCTTCCGGAAAAGGAAATGGTAATCCGGCTGATGTATTGCTTACCTTGTTGGATAACCTTGGATTTACAGATAATTATGTGGAGTGTAACATTCCGACAACGGGTGTATATCCGATTGCAACGGCAAATGACCGCAATGCAATCAGTGCTCCGTTAATGTCACGTTTTGCAGTCATCGAATTGCCGGACTACAGTATAGAAGAAAAGCGTGTCATATTTACCAGATTTGCTATGCCGAAGGTATTGAAAAGAATTGGTCTTCGCAGTGAAGAGATCGTTATTACCGATGAAGCATTGAATGCAATCATGGATATCTTTAAAGATACATCCGGTATCCGGGATATTGAGCAGGCTGCTGAACATATTGCAGCCAATGCATTGTATCGTATTGAGGTTGAACATATGGTATGTGTCACCTATGATGCAGCCATGATTCGCTCCCTCCTGCAGTAACTCATACCCTTGCACAGCGTAA
>HF987788.1:6095-9006 GCA_000431135.1 Clostridium sp. CAG:590 | reverse complement strand
TCATTTTCTATCCGTTTCGCACGTTCGTTACTTACGCTGTGCAAGGGCATTAGTTGTGATTTGTGCAACATATAACCAGTTCGCTCGAAACTCCCGCATCAGATTCCAATAACCTGCACCTCGGAATCCGTATTCTGCAACCAGATTATATTTCTCCCGGATACTCCGAACATCTTCAAACCAGACAACATGCTGTATTCCTTCTTTTGTATAGTAATAATACGGTGCCATTGCCGTTTCATCATATAAGATTTCCGTCCGATACTGATAGGCTCTGCGAACAGCTTCTACATTTCCAATCGTCTCTGCTTCTGTTACATTTCGTTCAAAAGGTAACGGCCAATCATATGCATAATTCGGAATCCCCATATATATTTTATCATTCGGTATTACCGATACCGCATAATCTAATACTCTTCGTACGTTCGGAACAGGCGCAACAGCCATTGGTGGTCCGTATTTATATCCCCACTCATATGTCATAAGAAATACCGTATCTGCTGCTCTTCCGATTCCTTCATAATCGATACCCTCATATAGTAATCCCGGCTGGTCGTCAGCAATCTTGGGCGGCACTGCCACACTTACCTCAAAGCCGCTATCATGTAGCATCTTTGTAGTTTTTTGAATAAATGCAACATACGCCTCACGGTAAGGTGCCGGAATAAACTCAAAATCAATATCTAATGCCCGATACCCCTTTTCTCTCATGATATTAAGAATATTGGCAAGCAATATATCCTGAACTGCACTACTCTCCAGTAAACATATTACCAATTGATTATTAAACCTTTCATTACGGTCTAACGGTGTGATTACCATTCGCTTTCGCCTGCCAAACCGATTTGCCTCACTTAACAGACGGTCATCATTCATTGCAATCAGACTTCCATCCTCATTGTATCCATAAGAAAATGGCAGTAATTCATCAATGTACAGTAATGTTTCTTCCAATACCGCTTCTTTAATAAATGAATACGCATACCCGAATACATCCATTTCCCGATTTTCCGTATCTTTATAAGCGATCACAATCTGTCGTCCCGGCAGTAGAAATGTTTCATTTAGCAGATAGGGATTACTACGCACTAAATGAATTACCTTCTGCCCGAATTGCTCCGCAATACCAGCTAAAGTATCCCCTTCTTCTATCGTATAGATCTGTTCCGGCTCTAATATAAGTAACGCCTGCCCTACCACTAATTCCTGTCTTTGTATCTCATTGTCGAATGCCAGCCGTTCCACCGACACACGAAACTTCTCTGCAATTGATTGCAGGGTATCACCCTCATTTACAACATAGACTTTCATATCCACATTTTCCACTCCTCCTGCTATCTACTAATCTACGCTCATTTTCTACGACATATGACACACTTTTCTAACTTTACAAGAAACAGCACAGATCTGAACGTTTTATCCCTTTTCCCTCAACCCGGAACAATTCCATCAAAAAAAGCCTCCCGCCTGCCTTAAGCAGACAAAGAAGCTTCTTTAAACAAGAATATTTCTGAATCACTTGATTCTCAATATCCCTTTATGCCATAATGTTATTCTTGTCAATCTGCAAACTTTACATAGTTACAAATACAAACTTCAACATGAATAACAATGCAATGATTGTAATAATGATATCCTTCTTCTGGTATTTACCTGTTACAGCAGAAAGAACAACATACGCAATTGCTCCAATACCGATACCATTTGCAATAGAGTACGTAAGTGGCATCATGATAAGTGCTAAGAAAGCAGGAACAGCCGATGTGATATCATCCATATTAACTTTAGCAAAGCTCTTCATCATCAATACACCAACGTAGATCAATGCAGGAGCGGTAGCTGCACTTGGAATAATACTTGCGAGTGGGCTTAAGAATAAGCACAATGTAAAACAGATTGTTGTAACTACACTGGCAAGACCGGTTCTGGCACCGGCAGCAACACCGGATGATGACTCAACAAATGTTGTAACGGTTGAAGTACCTAATACCGCACCGGCAACCGTTGCAATGGAGTCACACATCATAGACTTATTGACATCAATCGGATCACCATTCTCATCCAACATACCAGCCTGAGATGCAGTACCATATAATGTTCCGATTGTATCAAACATATCTACCAGGCAGAATGTGATAATTAACATAATCGCATTAAATACCCCACCAACCGGAGCATTGACAAACGCATCACTCCATGCCTGACCATCAAAGATACCAACGATACCAACTTCACCGAAATCCTTGAATGTCTGTCCAATTGCACTCAAGTCAAAGTTAGGAACCTCTGTCATACATACATAGTATAATACGCTACAAATAAGGATAGAAAGGATTACACTACCTTTTACATGATAATGCTCAAAAATAGCAATTAATAACAAACCAACAAATGCAACCAATGCAGGAACAACAATCAATCTCCAATCCGTTCCGTCTGCTTTTGCATTTGTAATTGCACCATGAATATCAACAAACTGTACAAATGTATACTGGTTTGCCTGAATCAATCCTGCATTCTTCAAACCGATCATAGAAATGAAAAGACCAATACCGGCAGGAATTGCTTTCTTCAAACAATCCGGCAATGCTTTCGCAATGTACTCTCTTGCTCCTGTTACAGAAAGAAGCAGGAACACAAGACCGGAAACAAAAATGATTACCATACCGGCATGATAACCTTCAATTACATTCACACCGCTAAATACAGATGCTGAAATGAAACTGGAACAGAAAAATGCATTTAATCCCATACCACAAGCCTGGGCAAATGGCATCTTAGCAACAAATGCCATCAATAAAGTACCTATAATTGCACCAATGATAGATGCAATAAATACAGAATTCCAGATCTGACCAAGCTGTGCAGACACATCCATACCTGCTTCAGCAGCCGCACCTGCCAACCAACC
>HF987788.1:0-6076 GCA_000431135.1 Clostridium sp. CAG:590 | reverse complement strand
CAACCATTTGCTCCCTCACCGGCTACCTGGTTCGGATTAACAAATACGATATAAGCCATAGCAAAAAATGTGGTAAGACCACCCATAATCTCTGTTCTGACATCAGATCCACGTTCCGAAATCTTAAAAAACTTATCCATTGTAATTCTCCTTCTAATTCTAAGAATTTTCATAGTTTAGATACGAAAATTCACTCACTTAATATAAACGTAAATACGGGGACTCACATGTTATTCTTATTGTGAATCCCCATACCAGTATCTCGAAGCAGATGTTACCATCTTACTTCTTATTCACTATAATTATTTGTTCGCAATCTGTGCCTTAATAGCCTCTGTAAGCTGTGGAACGATCTTGTTCAGATCACCAACAATACCATAATCTGCTACATCAAAGATTGGAGCATCCGGATCTTTGTTGATTGCAATGATAAGATCTGACTCTTCCATACCGGCTACATGCTGAATAGCACCTGAAATACCGATTGCAAAATATACCTGTGGACGAACAGTCTTACCGGTCTGTCCTACCTGAAGATCTCTTGGTAACCAGCCAGCATCTGTTACTGCACGAGAACAGCTTACGGTTGCACCAAGAACTTCTGCCAGGTCATCTAATAACTTGAAGTTCTCTTTGCTTCCAACTCCACGACCACCAGATACTAAGATCTTAGCATCCATGATATCCTTTACGTCAGATACAGCCTTAACAACATCAAGAATCTCAACATACTTGTTATTAGGAGTAAATCCTGGATTATAATTAATAACCTCAGCCTTAGCACCTGCTACTTTGTCAAGCTTCTGCATAACACCCGGACGAACTGTAGCCATCTGTGGACGGTTATCCGGACATGCAATTGTAGCGATTGTATTACCACCGAATGCAGGACGAGTCATTAATAACTGGTTATGTTTCTGCTCTTTACCAGGAATTGGATTGATTGGGAAATCACCAATCTCAAGTAATGTACAGTCAGCTGTAAGACCTGTAGCAACTCTGGCTGATACGGTAGGACCTAAGTCACGACCGATTGCTGTTGCACCAACTAACATGATCTCAGGCTTATACTCATTGATTACAGATGCAAGTGCATGTGCATATGGCTCTGTTCTGTAGTTCTTTAACTCCGGATCATCTACAACGATGACACGGTCAGCACCATACTCTGCTAACTCATCTACAAGACCAGCAACATCAGAACCAACTAATACTGCTGTTACTTTTTCATTTAACTTCTCAGCAAGTCTCTTTCCTTCACCGATCAACTCGAAAGAAATACCGCTTAATTCGTTATCTACCTGCTGTGCAAAGACAAATACGCCCTTGTACTGCTCTAATTGTTCTGCGCTCATTGCTCCCATTTTATTCACCTCTTTATTAGATAATGTGCTTTGACAATAACTTGTCAACGATTAACTTAGCTGCATCTTCTGGAGAATCCGGTGTAACCTTTTCACCAGCACCCTTACGAACCTTGTCGGAAGCCTTAGCGATCTTTGTAGGAGAACCATTCAAACCTAAGTTAGAATCTTCAACATCCTTAAGATCTGCTCTTCCCCATGTAGTAATCTCTGCATCATATGCATCAAAGATTCCACCCGGAGTCATATAACGAGGCTCATTTAACTCAGCTAATGCTGTGATCAAGCAAGGCATCTGAGCCTTAACCATATGATATCCATCATCATACTGACGCTTAACAACAACACTGTTACCTTCTACCTTGATATCCTGTGCATAAGAGATAACAGGAAGTCCTAAATGTTCAGCGATCTGTGGTCCAACCTGAGCGGTATCACCATCGATAGCCTGACGACCTGTAATGATCAAATCATAATCAATATTTCTTAATGCACCGGCAAGTGTAGTAGATGTAGCCCAAGTATCTGCACCACCTAATACTCTATCTGTTACAAGAACGCCCTTATCAGCGCCCATAGCCATAGCCTCACGAAGAACTTCTTCTGCCTTTGGAAGACCCATTGTTACAACTGTAACTTCAACATCTTCGTTCTGATCCTTGATTGCAAGAGCAGCCTCTAATCCTGCCTTGTCATCTGGATTCATGATAGTAAGCATTGCTCCTCTATCCAATGTTCCATCCGGATTAAATTTAACTCCACCCTTTGTATCAGGTACCTGTTTTACACAAACAACAACTTTCACGTTAATTACCTCCTAGTTTAAGATATTTGCAGAGATAACCATACGCTGAACTTCTGAAGTTCCTTCGTAGATCTCTGTGATCTTAGCATCACGCATCATACGCTCAACGTCGTACTCCTTAATATAACCATAACCACCATGCAACTGAACTGCCTTAGTTGTAACTTCCATTGCAACTTCTGCTGCGTATAACTTAGCCATAGCAGCCTCTACTGAGTAAGATACCTTCTTACCTGACTGATATTCACCCTTCTTCATAGCAGCCTTGTATACTAACATCTTAGCAGCTTCTACCTTAGTAGCCATATCTGCTAACTGGAACTGTGTATTCTGGAACTGAGCGATGGAACGACCAAACTGCTTTCTTTCCTTTACATAGTTGATTGTTGTCTCTAAAGCGCCCTCTGCAATACCAAGTGCCTGAGCAGCGATTCCGATACGACCACCATCCAATGTATGCATAGCGATACCAAATCCCTTACCCTTAGCGCCTAACAAGTTCTCCTTTGGAATACGGCAATCTGTGAAGATCAACTCATAAGTAGAAGAACCACAGATACCCATCTTATTCTCTTTTGTACCAAATGTGAATCCTGGAGTATCCTTCTCTACGATAAATGCTGAAATCTCTTTCTGCATACGTCCACGCTTCTCAACCTTACCTGTAACAGCAATAATGATATAAACATCTGCTTCTTTACCATTGGTAATAAAGCACTTAGAACCATTTAATACCCACTCATCACCATCTAATACAGCCTTCGTCTGCTGACCCTGTGCATCTGTACCAGCACCTGGCTCTGTCAAACCAAAAGCACCTAACTTCTTACCAGAAGCTAAATCAGGTAAATATTTCTCCTTCTGAGCCGGAGTACCAAATGTCTGAATCGGATCCATACATAATGATGTATGAGCAGATACGATAACACCTGTAGTACCACAAACCTTTGAAAGCTCCTCCACACACATAACATATGTTAAAGGATCACAACCCTGACCACCAAACTCCTTAGGAACAGGAATTCCTAAAAAGCCTGCCTTTGCCATCTTATCAACTGTCTCTCTTGGAAATCTATGCTCTTCATCAATTTCCTGAGCAAGTGGCTTAACTTCTTTCTCAGCAAATTCTTTGAAAAGAGTTTGTGCCATTTCGTGTTTCTTACTTAATGTGAAATCCATTTGTAATTATCCTCCTATTACATTCTTATGCCCATAATTACTGAGCATCAACAGGTGTCTTAGTGCGGTCAGCATTGTATACATAGAATCCCTTACCACTCTTAACACCAAGGTTGCCACCACGAACCATCTTACGAAGCAATGGACAAGCACGATACTTGCTGTCACCTGTTTCAGCGTAAAGAACATCCATGATTGCAAGACAAATATCAAGACCAATGAAATCACCTAACTCAAGAGGTCCCATTGGATGATTAGCACCAAGCTTCATAGCAGAATCAATACCAGCGATATCAGATACGCCTTCCATCTTGATAAATGCAGCTTCGTTGATCATTGGAACTAAGATACGGTTAACAACAAAACCTGCAGCTTCATTAACCTGAACAGGTGTCTTACCGATTTCTTCTGAAATCTTAACGATTGTATCAACTGTCTCCTGAGGAGTATTCACACCGGCAATAACCTCAACTAACTTCATACGATCAGCAGGATTGAAGAAATGCATACCGATCATTGGACGAGTAAGTCCATTACCAATCTCTGTAATAGAAAGACTTGATGTATTAGAAGCGAAAACACACTCTGGTTTAGCAATCTTATCTAACTCAGCAAAAGTAGTCTTCTTAACTTCCATATTCTCAAATGCAGCTTCTACGATCAAATCGCAATCTGCGCAAAGATCTTCTTTCAGACCAGGTGTGATGCTTGCAAGAATTCCATCTACCTTCTCCTGTGTCATTTTTCCTTTTTCTACAAGTCTTGCATATCCTTTTGCAATCTTGTCCTTACCGCCTTCAGCCCACTCCTGCTTAATGTCACAAAGTGCTACTTCATAACCGTCAACCTGAGCAAAAGCTTTAGCAATACCCTGACCCATGGTACCTGCACCAATAACGCCAACTTTCATTCTTTTGTCCTCCTAAAAAATATATTTGTGGATATGCCCGACAAATTCATTTACGTTTCGTTTGTACGGCATCTCCTATTTCACACATTTAGGATGGTCATATGGCCATCCTAAATATGGTAAAAACAATGTAATTATTTGTTTTGGAATGGAACCACTTTTAACTTCTTCTCTTTGTCTTTCTCTAAGAAGTTACCCATTCCTGCTTTCTGGTCTTCTGTCTCGAAGCAATCACCGAATAATTTCTCTTCGATCACAATTGCCTGATCCATATCTACCTGTAATCCATCATTGATTGCCTTCTTACAGTTCCGAACCGCGATTGGAGCCTGTGCAGCAATACCTGCAGCAAGCTTTTTAGCTGCTGGAATCAACTCCCCTAATGGATATACAGCATTGACAAGACCAATACGATATGCCTCATCTGCCTTGATGTTACGTGCTGTGTAAATCATCTGCTTTGCCATTCCAGGACCAACTAAACGAGCAAGTCTCTGTGTTCCACCAAATCCAGGTGTAATTCCAAGACCTACCTCAGGCTGTCCAAAGATTGCATTCTCAGAACAGATACGAATATCACAGCTCATAGAAATCTCGCATCCACCACCTAAAGCAAATCCGTTCACTGCTGCAATAACAGGAATTGAAAATGTCTCTAACTTGCGGAATACGTCATTACCTTTCTTACCAAATGCTTCACCCTCTGCCTTAGTAAGAGTAGACATCTCTCCGATATCAGCACCAGCAACAAATGACTTCTCTCCGGCACCGGTTAAGATCAACGCTCTTGTAGCATCTAAATCAACAGCATCTAATGTTGCATTTAACTCATCTAACACCTGACTGTTCAAAGCATTAAGTGCTTTCGGACGATTGATTGTAATTACACCAACAAATCCGTCCTGTTCATATGTGATAAATTCCATGATTGAATCTCCTTCGTTCTAATACTGTCAAAAATCGTCTACAGATTAATCTCTCTCTACGATAGTAGAACAACCCATACCACCGCCGATACAAAGTGTAGCAAGACCCTTCTTTGCATCCTTCTTAACCATCTCATGTAATAATGTAACAAGGATACGGCATCCAGAAGCTCCTACCGGATGTCCAAGTGCGATTGCACCACCATTTGGATTCAACTGCTCATCTGTAAATCCAAGCTCTTTCTGTACAGCGATTGACTGTGCAGCAAATGCCTCATTAGCCTCGATGATATCAAAGTCCTCAATCTTGTATCCTGTCTTAGCCATTACCTTCTTAGTAGAAGCAACAGGACCTACACCCATGATAGAAGGATCAACACCGCCTAATGCACCGGCAACAAATGTAGCCATAGGTGTAACACCTAACTCTTTTGCTTTCTCTTCGCTCATAACAACAACTGCTGCTGCACCATCATTGATTCCTGATGAGTTAGCTGCTGTAACGATACCGTCTTTCTTGAATGCAGGGCGAAGTTTCGCAATGCTCTCTGCTGTTGTACCAGGACGTGGACCTTCATCTGTATCGAAGATAACGGTCTCTTTCTTCTTCTTAACTTCTACTGGAACGATCTCATCTTTGAATGCACCAGACTCAACTGCTGCTGCTGCCTTCTGCTGTGACTTAGCTGCAAATGCATCTAACTCTTCTCTTGTGATACCATACTTCTCACATACATTCTCAGCAGTGATACCCATATGATAATCATTGAATGCATCCCATAATGCATCATTTACCATAGTATCAACCATTGTGTTGTTACCCATTCTATATCCAAAACGTGCCTGCTTTAATGCGTAAGGAGCCATAGACATATTCTCCATACCACCTGCA
>HF987787.1 GCA_000431135.1 Clostridium sp. CAG:590 | reverse complement strand
GGACAGCAGCAGCGCGTTGCGATTGCAAGAGCCTTGGTAAACAGACCGGAGATTTTGTTTGCGGACGAGCCAACCGGAAATCTTGATTCCAAGACAAGTGACGAGGTGATCGCGCTGCTGAAAATGAGCGCAAAAAAATATGGACAGACGATTGTAATGATTACCCATGATGATGAGATCGCGCAGGTTGCTGACCGTATTTTAGTCATCGAGGATGGACAGGTGGTGGATTTCAATTGAGGACGATCAGCAAAATTGCATTCAGCAACGACAAAAGAAATCGGACAAGAAGTGTCCTCATTATGACGGCGATTTGCCTGACTACCATGCTTCTGGTCATTATCAGTACAATTGGAAATGGACTGATCCTCTTACAGAAGGATCAGGCTGCAAGCTCATACGGAAGCAACTACGGCCTGTTTATCGCCGCAGATGGTACGCAATTAAAAGAAGTGGAACGCAGAGCTGAGATATCTGATATCGGCATCATGTGTACGGAGGGCATCCTGAAAGGAAATGAAAATGGCGGCTTTGTCAGTGCGGATGAAACGGTCAGGAAAATGCTTCCCTATAATCAGGAATATGTGTTGAAGGAAGGTACCTATCCGGAAAAGGCGCAGGAAATTGCCGCAGGACGCGCTTTCTTTGATGCAGTGGGATACCATGATGTAAAGGTCGGAGACACCGTAACATTGGAGTACCGTTCCGGCATGCAGTCGGAATACGCACCGGTGGAATTTACTGTCAGCGGGATTTTATATGACCGGGATGAATATACCATCGAGG
>HF987786.1 GCA_000431135.1 Clostridium sp. CAG:590 | reverse complement strand
CCACCACTACTGTATATAGAACTGCTGTAAGCTTATATGCTTCCGGGCAAAACTGCCATTGCACTCCGTGAACATCTATTGCATAAATGATAACAGCAAAGAATAAAAATGACAGCACAGTTCCTGCTACAAGTGCTATTGCCAACGCCAGTACGGATATGAGCACATTTTCAAAAAGTAAATTTTCAAACGCCTCTTTCCGGCTCATTCCAAGAGAAAACATCACGCCGTATTCCTGTTTTCTTGATGCCAGAAATGCCTGACACGAAACAGGAAGAAAAAAAAACAGAAACACTGCAGACAGAAAAAATGGAAGATAAATGTTATTGGATATTGATGAATTTACAATCGACGCATTCATAAACGTCCTGTTTGTGGAAATAACTGCAAAACAACAGAATAATGCCGTTGCAGATAAATTGCATAGAAAGTACAATCGATATTTGTAAAAACCAGCTTTCAGCATCTTTCGGGAAATATCAAAAAAGGTCATCTTTTCCACCTCCCAAACCGCACAGCGTTTTCCATATATCTTCTCTGAAATTATCGGCAGTGTTCTCTTTCTTTACTTCTTTTGCCAGATTCCCATCCTGTAGAAAAAGTACCCGGTCACAAAAGGA
>HF987785.1 GCA_000431135.1 Clostridium sp. CAG:590 | reverse complement strand
TCGGAAGATTGTTCTCCAATGTTGGTTAACATAATATATACAAGCTGGACAGGCATAGACGGAAGATTCTTTTCGATATATTCCTGCATACGCTCTGCCACATTGTCCAATTCGCGCTGATTGATAGAGCTGATCTGGCTTACACCGATTCCCATATCTTCTACCTGAAAGGCTTTGTAATCCTGATTAAACAGCTCTTCGGTAGTCTTACTGCGGAGACTGCTTCCGGCCTCAAACATTTCCATTGCAAATGCATGCAGATCGATCTCTGCAATGTCAGCCAATGTCTTTGCGGTACTTTCGTCCAGTGGTGTGCAGGTTGGTGAGCGGAAGAGCAGTGTGTCAGAAAGAATGGCAGCACATAACAGTCCTGCGATCTCTTTGCTGAGTGGCTGGTTGTTCTCTACATACATCTGATAAATGATCGTTGCGGTACATCCAACCGGCTGATTACGGAAATATACCGGAGAAACGGTCTGTAAAGATCCCAGTCTGTGGTGATCGATGATCTCACAGATCTCTGCATCTTCAATTCCGGCAATTGCCTGGGATTTCTCGTTATGATCCACTAAGATCACTTTCTTACGTCTTAATGCCAATAAGTTTCTACGGGATACCATTCCGTAATAGTGACCAAAATCATCCACGATCGGAAAATCACGGTGTCTCTTTTTGGACATGATCTCTTTTATGGAATCTACTGTCTCATCTAACTGGAACGTGATCAGGTTATCCTTTTTCATAAAATAACGGATCGGAATACTCTGATTGATCAGGCGGGCAACGGTATAAGTATCTAACTTTGTGGTGATCACGCTGCAATGACGTTCCTCTGCAAGCTGAAGAACTAATGGATTGACCGGAGCGTCCAAACAAAGAATCAGGCAGCCGACACCCATTTCAATTCCGAAGATCTGGGTATCGATCCGGTCACCGACGATCATCAGATCGTCTTTCGATACCATGCCTTCGATCAATTGAGGGTTTGCGGCACCGATGATTACCTTTCCGTTTACAATGTGATTATGCGGATTACCGGATACCAGAGTGCCTTCTAACACCTCTATCAGATTAGAGTAAGGAGTCCGTGCTTTGGAGATGACATCACTTTCGTAATCGTCCATATAAGATTTTGCAATATCATTAATTGTGATCAAACCGCCTAATACATTATCTTTTGCGACAACCGGTAAGGTTACAACATCCAGTTCACGCATCATTTTCCATGCTGCCTTGACTGAAATGTTGTCTTTGACACCGGGGGTTTTGCGATATTCAATATCTGCAACCTGTGTATTGACATCATTGATCAGGTCAGGCACGTCGGTATGAAAATAATTCAGAACAAATGCCGTCTCGTTATTGATTTTTCCGGCACGCTTTGGCACGTATCTGCCCGGTTCTGTCTGATTTTTCAGGTTTGCATAGCAGATTGCAGAACAAATGGAGTCCGTGTCCGGATTCTTGTGTCCAATGACAATAATCGGAGAGTGTTCCATGCTAATACCATCCTTTCGTAATTCTTCTATATATATGAAATCGTTTTCCTAAACTTATTATGTATCATATAGTTTTTTCCTTTAAAATGCAAGTGTTTTTCGCATCTTCCGAATAAAATATATGGCATTTTTATTCAAATATAGCGAAATGAGAAAAAAGATATCCGGAAATACCATGTCTGATCTTAATAGGACAGACAAAAGAATCTCCGGATCTTAGTTTTGAAACAAAATATTATTTTGTGGTATCGTTACCGGACTGCGACTGTGTGGAACCGGACTGTTCCGGATAAGCGGTTACGGTATCGTTATCGCCTTTTTTGTAAATGGTTCCATCGTTTGCATCTACAAAAAATTCACCAAAGTAATCACCGTTTTTATTTTTGCCAGTATCATACAAGTGGAAATGATATCCCTTTGAACCTTCCTGATAGTCGTTTAATGTCTGATCTTCATCACGCAGTTCAAATTTTGCATCCGAATGGTAGGATTTCATGGTATCTAAGAAATAATCATGTGCATCATTGTAGTTATCAAAACCACCATTGCCGACGAGATCTTCAACGGCATCACCGACACCATCTGCAACATCTTTTACGGCGGTACCGACATCATCAGCCGCATCTTTGATCACATTGTTATCATTGTTGCCGCTTGTTGATCCATTTGTTGTACTGTTGCCACATGCAGTAAGTGCAAAAGCCATGGCAGTCATAGTAAGTGCCAGATAAATATAATTGCGTATTCTCTTCATAAATAGTCTCCTTTTTTAAGTATAGTCTGATCTGCAAAATGCAAATGCTACATCTTGTCATCTGTATTATGTGCATATTTGTTGGTTTTATTCTTTTTTATTTTTGAAATTGTTTGCCAGTGTGATCTAAATAGTAATTTGATGTATAGATTAAGGAAGACAACGGAGTAAAGGAATATCCCTGCTGCTCTATATTTGTCAGCATCAGATCCAAAGCATCCTTCGTGTATAAAGAACCATTATGCAGAAGGATAATGCTGCCATTTTCAAGATTTTTATGTTCACATACAGTGCGAATGATCGCATCGACACCATAGTCTTTCCAGTCCAGGCTGTCTACGGATTGGTTGATCGCAGAATATCCCATTGCATGTGCTACATATACAACGTCCGCGTTCCAGTCACTATATGGAGCACGGAATAAGGTCATGTCTTTTCCGGTAATAGAATATACTTCATTGTGACATCCCTGAATCTCAGCCGCCATTTCCTCTTTGCTAAGTTGTGGCATGTGTTTATGGGCGTTGCCGTGATTTCCGATTTCGTGTCCGGCTTTGTCAATGGCACGGATCGCATCCGGATTTTTCTTTGCCCATTCTCCGGTTACAAAAAAGGTGGCCGGCGCATTGTGTTTTTGAAGAATGGATAAAATGTCATCTAAATCTTCGGTTCCCCAGGCGCTGTCAAAGGTAAGTGCAACAACCGGTTCCGGGGTGTCTACACAGTAAATGGGAAGTTCATTTTGCCACAGATGGGATGTGGTCCGTACAGATTGTACATTTGTATAGTTACGGATACCATATAGGAAAACGAAAAGAAGAAAGAATAAAGTAATATATTTCATATAGTTTATAGAAGTGGCAGATTCAGTTGACATAATATATCCCACAGTCTCTGTTTGTTTAGTGTATGAACAAGAAAGAGAGAGTAGAACCGGAATTTTTTGATGCAGGGAAGAAGAGAGTGTAGTACAATGAAGATATATTCGAAGGTGGTGATGAATCATGAAGAAAATATGGAATGGACTTCGATATGGAGATACAGAGACAAGAAAGTGTATCGGAAGTGTGATCGGTTTTTCGCTTGCAGCAGTTGTATGTATAGTGGCTGCCGGACTAAGAGGGCAATTGTGGCTGTTTGCGATTGCAATGATCTTTGGTGTGATCGCAATTGTGATATCACAGACATTTACATTAGAAGATGAGGATTTTGTGGCAGAGGTGAACCGGTCAGGAGAGAAAGAAACCGTTCGGGCAGTGATGGCGCAGAAGAATACCCGGAAAGCGGTCGCAATGGAAGAAACAGAGAATAATACGGAAACTGCCGGATGCAATGATGACAGGATGGATGCAAAGCCGCATGCGGCAGAGGATAAAGAAAAAGAGATAGATATATATCAACATTACGACCAGCATGTCTTGAGAAAGGTAAAACGCAAATACCGGGTGAAAAAGGATCATCGACCGATTATGGTTGACGAGTCCAAAACTTACCGGATCAGGGAGTGTCCTGCATTTATCTGGCGTGTGCACAACAAAGTATATCTGTTGTTATTGGAGAAGGAGCCAAGAAAGATCTGTATATCCAGAGATCTGATCCGGAATATGGGATACCGGCCGGGTGTAAAAGTGAATATGGAAGAGGAGTATCCTGCATTCCGAAAGGAGAATCTGATCACGGGGGTATTCCGGGAGTTTCTGCCGGATTATATGGATTCCAAGATAAAAAATGATCCGCTCAAGACGAAGAATCTGTATACCATTTATCCTGATATTATGTTAACGAACAGATGCGCCTATGAAGTAATGGATCTGTTGTGCCTTCATTTCATGCCGAAGGACAAGATTACGGACAATGAACGGTTAAATGGATTTTTTAAGCGCGTATATGCCGCTAATATTCTATACCGGGATCGTGTTTACAGTATATTGGAATATAAGAATAGTATTGAGAAGACGTTACATGACCTGTGCTATGCGGAAATGACGGACAAAGAGTTTGAGGCAACGCTCGAACAACTGTTACGAGGCCGCCTCATTTCGGGAGAATATGTCGATCATTATCGGGAACTCAGATATAAAATTAAGTAGCAGGCGTTGCTTTATGGTTGGAGTGATACCATTTTGCAATGGCGGCACCGATAATGATGAAGTATCCGATGATACTGAAATGGTCCGGGATCTGATCGAGGAACAGAAAACCGAACAAGGCGGCAAACAGGATCTGTGAATAGTCAAATACCGAGATCTCGCTTGCCGGTGCTTTGGTGTAGGCAGCCGTAATACTGACCTGCCCGCCTGCCGCAGCACAACCGGCAAGGATCAAAGTGATCAACTGCTGTGTTGTCATAGGTGCATAGTGAAGAAGGATCGCGGGCAATGTTACAATACACGAAAAGCAGGAGAAGAAGAATACAATAACCGGACCTTTGATGCCGTGTGTTCCCAGCCTCCGGACGTAGGTATAAGCCAGACCGGCTCCAAGACCGCCGAATACACCAATCAATGCAGGCACGGAATTGAGGTTGAAACTCGGTTTGATCACAAACAAGGCACCAGCGAAAGCAATGATCAGCATGGACCACTCGAAACGGGTGGTCTTTTCTTTTAACAGGAAGATCGAAAAAATGACGGCAAAGAATGGAGACAATTTGTTCAACATGGATGCATCGGCAATGTTCAAATGATCGATCGCATAGAAATTGCAGAGGATACCAAGTGTTCCGCCGATGGAACGCATGATCAGGTCTTTTACATTTTCTTTGGTCAGACGGGTGCTGCTCCTGCTGCGCATCAGCATGATGAATGCTAAAAGAGCGGCAATAAAGTTGCGGAAGAAACTCTTTTGGATGGTAGGGACATCACCCGCAAGCCGGACAAACAGATTCATCAATGCGAAGAAAAATGCAGCCGATATGATACAAAGGATTCCTTGATTTTTTTGAGACATTGTAATCTACCTCCTATTATTCCGGAATTAACATTCCAAGATGTTCTTCAAAGCATACCCCGTCATTGATCGGAATATGATACTGTGCCGATGTGATCAGACATTTGCGGATGAATGCGGCAGCCTGTTCAACAGCATCATGCAATGGAATGTTATGTAAACTATATCCTGCAAGAATGGAAGCGAATACATCCCCGGTTCCGGGACGGAGCGGTAATACTTTTTCTCCGTACAGAATATCAAAATCTCCATTTTCATAGAGTGCATTTCCGATCAGGTTATCCTGCTCGATTCCGGTTACTACGATCTGGGAAACGCCGGTTTCGGATAACTTCTTACACATAGCGGCAATCTCTTCCTGCGAAAAATCGCTGCGGTATGGTGTATCGGTCAGAATACATAACTCTGTCAGATTCGGTGTGGTCAGCGTAGAATGGGCTACCAGTTCTTTCATTGCATGGCACATTTTTGGGGTGTAGGAATCATAGATCGTTCCGTGATCTCCCATGACAGGGTCTACAATTTTCTTCGTAAATGAAAACTCCCTGAAAATGTGGGTAATAATGTCAATTTGTTCGCCGGAACCTAAGAATCCGGTGTATACACCATCAAAGTGAAGATGTAAATGTTTCCATTTATCTGTATATTCTTTCATATATGGCGTGAAATCTAATATAGAATATTCCGGATATTCCGTGTGATTGGAAAGAATCGCAGTGGGAATGACACCACATTGAATCTTCATGACGGATAGAATTGGAAGTGCAACCGTTACGGAGCAACGGCCATATCCGGATATATCATTTATAATTGCAATGGACTTCTGCATTCTGTTCTCCTTCTTTACAGGGTAATATTTTGCTGTCATTTACGATAGTACATACTGTCAAAAAAAGCAAGAATAAAATCTGGCACCATCAAAAAGTTTAAAACTGGTAGTTTTATAAGTGCCAACAGACGTGTATAGTACGGGTTAAGCAAAACTGCAGGACGCTATGAAGTTGAATAAGAGGAAAGAGGTAGAATCATTATGGAAAAGGTAATAGAGAATCAGGCAGCAAAGAGCCCGGCAAAACAGATTGCATTAGATGCGATGTTTGTGGCATTGACATTAGTATTTACAGCATTTGTGAATATTCAGGTCCCAAGCTTTGGTGGAGCAGGTGGATTGATCCATTTAGGAAATGTTCCGCTTTTTATTGCAGCAATGGTATATGGCAAGCGTACAGGAGCTCTTGCAGGAGCACTTGGTATGGGATTGTTTGATATCTTAAGCGGATGGGTAGCATGGGCACCATGTACGATCATCACATGTGGTTTGATGGGATTTGTTGCCGGTCTGATCTGCTATAACAAGAAGAGATTCGGATACAAGGTAGTTGCAATTCTTGCAGCATTAGCGATTAAGCTTGCAGGATATTTCATTTTTGAAAGTTTCATTATGGGAAATGGTGCGGCAGCAGCACTCAAGTCTGTACCGGGTAATATTATTCAGATCGCAGTTGCAGCAATTATTGTATTGATCATTATTACACCATTAGAGAGAGGACTTCGTGCAGTAGAGAACTAAGTCGGCATAATGGAGCACCTGGAAATGTAACGAACAGATAAGTAAATGGAGGCAGGATCTATGTACAAAATGATGACACCGGGACCGACGATGGTTGCCGAGAACGTAAGATTAGCAAGAAGCGTGGAGACAGGAAATCCGGACCTGGATGTGGATTTCTATGATTACTACAAGGAAACTTGTGAGTTATACAGCAGATTGTTGCATACGAACAATGAAAGCCTGATCTTAAGCGGCGAGGGAATCTTAGGATTAGAGGCAGCAGTTGCATCACTGACAGAAACGGGCGATCGTGTACTTGTATTGGACAACGGAGTATTTGGTAAAGGATTTGCGGATTTTGTCACGATATATGGCGGAGAGCCGGTATTGTATTCAACTGATTATAAGAAAGCGATTGAATTAGAACCGCTGAAAGCATTTCTTGAGAAAGATTCTGATTTCAAATATGCAACGGTTGTACACTGTGATACACCGAGCGGAATGTTGAATGATATTGCCGCTATTTGTCCGTTACTGAAAGAATATGGAATCTTAACAGTGGTGGATTCTGTTTCCGGAATGTTTGGTAATGCGGTGGATGTGGATGCATCTAAGATTGATATCTTATGTGGTGGTTCACAAAAAGCAATTTCCTGTCCGATCGGACTTACATTAGTTACGGTCAGTGAGGATGCAAAACAGGCAATGGAACAGCGGAAAACGCCGATTGCTTCTTTCTACGCCAGCTTATTAACATTTAAGAATTACTATGAGAATAAATGGTTCCCGTACTCTATGCCAATCAGTGATATTTATGGATTGCGGCAGGCATTAGAGAACATTCAAAATGATCCGGATATGCTTAAGAGACATGCAGAGATTGCAAAGAAGACAAGAGAA